>JARRJV010000001.1:0-70966 GCA_037388825.1 Acidiferrobacteraceae bacterium
CGTGGCCAGGTGGTCGATGGGGAGCACCAGCTGATCGATGCCCAGCTTCGCCTGCAGCTCCTTGGCGGAATCATACACGGCACGCACATCGTCGCGAATGCTGCTAACCCCCAGGGAGTACACAAGCAGATCTTCCAGAGACCGTTCCATGTAACCAAAAATAATGGGGGTGTAAGGCGATCGCTTGGAGATCGCGAAGAATCCGGGAAGATACAGCCGGCGCACCTCGTCCGGGGAAAAGAACCGGAATTCCCGCTCGCTTTGCAGCTGCACCACGTCGTGCAGGTCGGTCACCCGCAGAATCTCGCCCATGTAGCGGCAGTTGGGTTTCGCGGCACCTATGGGATAGACCTCGTTCAGGCTGCGAAAGATGCCACGGGTGTTGGGATCCTTGACCTCACGTACCAGCAGGTCTGGCGAATCCATGTCGATGCGCAGGATATGGGTCCAGTGGGAATTGCTCTCCAGGGTCACGAGGTAGTGATACGGCGTCATCAGCGCCAGTTCGGCGATGTAGTCGATGGAATGGCCCGGATCCACCGTCAGCATGAGGGCGTCGATCTCGCCGATCAGGCCCGTGAGCCCAATGCGGTCCCGTTCTTCCAGGAGTTTCTGCAGGTACTCCTCGAAGAAGGTGGAGTTCTTTTTGTCGCCGTTGCGGGCGAAGCCCAGGGATAGCTTGTTCATGGCATTACGACCGGTTGTAGTGAGTCGCCTGTTCGGGAGAAACAATACATTTATCAAAAGGATAAAAGCCGGTCAGACGATTGTCTACGCCATTTGGCGGACATTTTGTGATTTTTTCTGCCAGCAGAGGGGGGCTCTCCGCGCCCGTCCGCAGCTTTCTGTGGCCGACCTCAGTCCCGAGCTGATCGCCAGCATGCAACAGGCCGGCCCGCTCCGGGGGCGGTAGGCAGGGTCCGGAAACGGGGCGTAGTATGTGCTCTTTCACCCGATTGGATTTGTCCCGATGCCGGAAACTTCTGCTTCCAGTCGTCTGTCCGTACGCGCCACCCTGGGAGTGATCGTCGTTGCCGAATTGCTCGGCACCTCGCTCTGGTTCAGTGCCAATGCCGTCGCTGACAAGCTGTATGCCCTTTGGGGTCTGACGCCGGTCGAACTGGGCTATCTGACCAGCGCGGTGAACCTCGGCTTCATCAGCGGGACATTGATTGTCAGTCTTACCGGCGTCGCTGACCGCTTTTCCGCCAGCCGCATCTTCGCCGCCAGCGCGGCACTCGGCGCCACGGCCAATGCCCTGTTCGCCGTAGCCGGCGGCCTCAGTGGCGCCCTGTTATTTCGCTTCGGTACCGGTCTCGCCCTGGCCGGTATCTATCCGATAGGCATGAAACTGGTGGTGAGCTGGGCGCCGCACAAGGCCGGCGCCGTACTCGGTTGGCTGGTGGGTATGCTGGTGGTCGGCAGCGGTGTGCCCCATTTCGTCCGCGGTATGGATGTCTCGACAAGCTGGCAGGGTGTGATCTACACGTCGTCGGTGTTGGCCCTGGTTGCCGGAACCCTGGTGTGGTGGCTGGGGGACGGTCCACACCACGGTTCCACCCGCCGTCTGCAATGGGGCGCGGTCTTGCAGTCGTACCGGAATCGGGCGTTTCGCGCCGCGTCATTTGGATACTTTGGCCACATGTGGGAGCTCTATGCGTTCTACGCCGTGGTACCGCTGTTGGTCGCACGGCTGGAGTTCGGTCGCGACACCCATCTCATCTACCTGGTCGCCGCCGCCGTATTTCTTGCCGGCGGCATTGGTTGCATCGCCGGTGGCTCGATCAGTCACCGCTGGGGCAGCGCCAGGGTCGCCATCGCGGCCCTGGCCGGTTCGGCGGCATGTTGTCTCCTGTATCCCTGGTTTGCCGGTGCATCGGAACTTGTCCTGGTCCTGGTGCTGATCGCGTGGGGATTCCTTGTGGTCGCCGATTCGCCGCAATTTTCCGCCCTCGCCTCCGGCGCCTGCCCGCCGGAACGGGTCGGCAGCGCGCTGGCATTCATGAACGCTATCGGTTTCGGAATCAGTGTTGTTTCGATCGAGGTGGTGACCATGTTGTGGGGGACCCTGGCCGAGCGCGTTGCCTGGATCCTGTTGCCCGGTCCATTGCTGGGCCTTTTTTCCATGCGGCCGCTGTGGCGCCGTGCTGGTACTGCAGCCTGACCGCATCGGCGCCCGGGCACGCTAGAATACGGTCCTGAAGCCACTTGTTCGTTTTCGCAGTCAGGAGGACTCATGCCATTTCCTTTGGGTACGGTTTTGTCGGCGGCGCCGGGAGTGATCTCCGCCGCGGCAGATGTCATTCGCGCCATCCGCGAGCGCAAGGGCGGTACGAAGTCGGAGGAAGACAAACTCACCGAACTGGAAAACCTGCTCGAACGGCAGGCGGTGATTATCGAAGACCTGGCACAGAACAACCGCAACCTCGCCCTGGCGGTGCGCAACAACCGCATCGTCGCCACCATTGGGGCAGGCCTGGGTATCACGGCCCTGGCGATCGCGATCTGGTATTGAGCACATCAAGAGATGGCAAGGCGATCGCCACCTGAACGTGCATCGTTTCTTGACCGCCCAGAGTTGCATCGGCACCGCACGGAAGATGTTGCTTTTGTTACGTGTTCGATCGATGCCGGTCGTTCCGGTTTGCTTCTGCATCCATACCCCCGAACAAACGGATATTCCCCTTGCAAATCATCCGAACTGGTCTATTTTCTAAATATCACTCCCTGCATTCCCCACCCCTCCCCAATGCAGACTTAACAGACAGGTTTAGCTTGTTTGTTTAATCTTTTGTTTGAAGAAAACTTTTCTCTCAATAACTCAGCTTGATCATGATCGGCAGTTTCGTTTCGTGAAATTCAACGTAGTTCTTTATTGATTCTTAACTTTTCTCGTATCAGAATGACCTTGTCTTCCCGGGGTGGGGAGACGGACAGCATCGCGCCTGTCCGCGAAAAAGAGTCCAGAAATTCAGTAGTCCGTAGCTGACCCGCGGCATACGGGGGCCGTGTCGGATTTTCGTTTGAATTATGGAAAATTCATGGGGGTGTATTGTGCTCAAACAAAAAAGGCTCAAGTTTTTCTTTCTCTCTCTCGCCGCGTTGCCGCTCTATCTGCTATTACTGGGTAGCGCACAGGCGGTGCTGAATACAACTGAACCGGACTACACGCTCAAGCTGTTGGGCAAGTACGTGTTCTTCGACAAGATCTCCAGTCCGGAGAATATGGCGTGCGTTAGTTGCCATGATCCCGAGACGGGCGGTACCGGAAGCGTTTCCGGCGTGAACCTGCACCAGGTCGCCATCACCGGCGCCAATCCGCACACGATCGGCAACCTCAAGCCGCCGACCAATGCCTATGCAAGTTTTCTCGTGCCGTTCCAGCCCTGTAGCCACGGCGGTATTTTTGGCGGTGCCGGCAACTATTGCGGCGGCAACTTCTGGGACGGCCGCGCCGAAGGCAACACGATCGGACTGTTCCCGGGATCCACACGGCATATCGGCAATGAGGTATTCCAGGGGACGCCCGCGCTTCTGACGGCAAGCTATGCCAGTTACTTTGGGCCGACCTCCGACCAGGCCTTGAATCCGATGCCCAACCCGGTTGAGCAGAACATCGAGAGAAAGGCCGTTTGTGAGCATGTCGCCGCGGCCAAGTATGCCGCCTTGTACAAGGACGCATGGGGTGTCGATATTAGTTGCAGCGACGATCCCGTTGCAGTGAGCGCTCCGGATGTTGTCTCTCCGCCCGAGAAACAGTACGACATCAGCTTCAAGCGGCTCATGCTGGCGGTCGGTGCCTGGCAGAGTTCCAAGGATCTCAATTCCTTCAGTTCCAGGCGCGATATTGCGTTAAAGCGGGAGCTTGATGGAATCGATGTGGACAGTACGCCCGGGAAGTTCCCGCTGGTGGGCCTGACGGATCAGGAGAACTACGGTCATGATCTGTTCTACGCCACCCGCTTCTCCCCGATCACGGTACAGACGGCGGATGGCCCGGTACAAAAGTTCTCCAACTGCGCGTTCTGTCATGCCGACAATCCCGTTCTTCCGGGCCCGGGCCCCAAGGACGACGGGTCGGAACTGCACCAGTTGTATACGGCGCAGGATTACCACAACATCGGCACGCCGGAGAACCCGGAGATTTCCGTGCGAGGCGCCTCGTCGCCAACGGCACCGCCTGCGGCTACCGGTATCGCGGACCATACCGGCGCACATCCGGCCGGGTTCTTCAAGACGCCGACGCTGCGCAACGTGGACAAGCGCAAGGGTAAGGGATTCATCAAGGCCTACGCGCACAATGGCTGGTTCAAGAGCATGGAGAGCATCGTTCATTTCTACAACACCGCATTCGTTGGCGGGGCCACCGCGGCATCTTTCGGTATCGTGCGGTGCACTGAAGACGTGGTCGGCCATGCAGGTCCCTATACAGAGAAGGAGGCGCTGGCAAACAACTGCTGGCCGGAGCCGGAGTTCGGGGGCGGCGATATACCGTTCCTCGTGGGGGATCTGCACCTGACCTCGAGTGACGAAGCCGCACTCGTTGCCTATCTGAAGACCCGGCCGGCCACCGAGACGGCGCAGGCTCCCAAGCCGAACAAGGCTGGCAAGAAACCGTTCTATTACCCGGTAGTCTTGACCCCGCTTCGGCGGGGTTTTTCTTTGCGGGAAGAGAATGCCCGTGTCAAACCAGCTATGAAAAAACGCCTGCCCCATAGGCGGCAGGCGTATGTCCACTGGAAGGGAGAAAGCAGGCTCTCGAGCGCCTGGCCGCATATTTGCTGTGGGCCGCGTGATTTCCTGGTATCCCGGGGACTTTCGAGCCGGCAGTGAGTCCGAAAATTGGCGCCGCGACCGGATTGTGCGTACATTGTAAGATGTATGTAACATTAATGTGATCCGGTCCTGAGGATCACCCGGAGGCGGAAGTATGGTTCGCTCTCTGCTGGTGGTATTTCTCCTTGGCGCAGGCACCGCCTACGCGGACGTTCCGGTTACCGGACGCACGCAGCACTTCACCTTTTCCCGCGAACAGGTCCAGGACGTGGCCGCCCAGGCCTATCGGGTCAAATTGGCCCGCCTGCGGGAACGCGGAGAGCTGGATGCCGATCGCAAGACACTGATTCGGGTCCGGCGCATTGCCGCCCACCTGATCGCCCAGGCCATCGAACTCAAGCCGAACTCCGCCGGCTGGCGCTGGGATGTCCATGTCGCTTCCTCGCCGGACGTCGCCGCTTTCAGCATGGCCGGCGGCAAACTGCTCATCGGAAGTCAGTTCATCCGCTCCAATCACCTCACGGACCAGGAGCTGTCCATGGCCATTGCCCATGAAATCGGCCACGTCATCGCCGAGCACGTTCGGGAACAGCTGTCCATGGCTGCCGAGTTCGATCCGGCACCACCGGGACGAACTCTTGGCGTTCGGGATGTTGTGAACTCGATGGACTCGGATATTGCCGTCTATCTCCGTCTGCAGCCCTTGTCCCGACTGCAGGAACTTGAAGCAGACGATATCGGGGTGCAGCTTGCGGCACGCAGCGGCGTATCACCGGCAGCGATCAAGAGTTTCTACGGAAAGATTACGCGCAAGGGTGTGGGCCAGACACTGTTCGATACCCACGGTCCCGTGGGCCAGCGCAGGGAATTCGCCATGAGCATGGCGGATTTTGCGGAATCGGCCTATGAGAAGAGTCAGGAACAGTCGCTCCCCACTTACGCCTTTCGCCAGTAGCCCGAGCTAGACCGCCCCGGCCCCGGGCAACTGCACCGTGAAGGTCGAACCCTCCCCCGGAATGCTTTCAACGGTTATGGTGCCACCCATCAGTTGCACCAGTTGACGGGTGATCGCCAGCCCGAGCCCGGTGCCGCCAAATTCCCGGGTAATGCTGCTGCTCGCCTGCATATACTCGGTGAACAGGCCTGCAACCTGGTCGCTGTCCATGCCGATGCCGGTATCGCGAACCGCCATGGCGATGAAGTTCCCGTCACCGGCGATGGCGAGCGAGATCGAACCCCTGCGGGTGAATTTGGTCGCATTGCTCAGCAGGTTTATCAACACCTGTTCCAGTCGCATACTGTCCCCGCGCAACCTCTTCGGCGCATTTGTGGCTTCGACCGTGAAACGGTTCTGATTGCGGGTGGCGAGAGGAGCTATCGTTGCCTCAATCCGGCCGATCAGGTCCGCAACCTCAATGTCCTCTTCATCAAGCTCGATCTTGCCAGCCTCAATCTTCGCCAGATCCAACGCATTGTTGATCAATCGTAACAGGTGGCGACCGGCGGTTTCGATCTTTCCAAGGTCCGTAACCGCCTCGGTGTTCCCGGCGTCGTCCGCCTCTTCATGCAACATTTCGCTGTAGCCGATGATCGCGTTCAGCGGGGTCCGCAGTTCGTGCGACATATTGGCAAAAAAGCGCGACTTCGCCGCATTGGCCGAGTCCGCCTTCTCCCGCAGTCGGCCGAGAACCATAGCATTCAGAAAACCCTGTCGCCGCTGATATTCAATAATGTATCCGGCGGTAGCCACGACAACGGTATTCCCGATCAGGAGAAAATTGTTGTTGATCACGAGATAGAGAGGAACATCCTTGAAGACGAGAATGACGATGTTGTACGCCAGCAGCACCGTGAGGTTGGCGATAAAGGCATTGATAAATCGGAGACCGATCACTACGTAGAGGAAGATGAATGCCATGATCACCGCGGCGTAGTACAGATACCCCGGCGCTTCCGGCACCGCGAAAATCAATGCGACCACGCCCAGACTGCCAATCAGGGCCAGGACCATCTGTATTGCCTGGCTGCGTTTTTCGAAATCGGCGGAGAACGTGATGAGAAATCCGAACGTCAGCAGGAAGACGATTGCGGCGCGAATGCCCCAGACCGTCGTAACAAGGTCGGCAGGAACAATCCAAAGGTCCAGCACGCCGAATGCGATATACATGCTGATCGCGAGCAAAAGGCCAACCCGGGCGAATACCGTGTCCGAACGGAACATGCTTGCGGCGAACTGCCGCTCGAGATCCGCGGATTCGAATCGCAGGGTGAAGCGATGGCGTGGCGCCGAAAGCAGGGAATTGTCTTTATCCACGGAAACAGTACTTGTCTGTAAGAGGAAAACTCCCGGAAAGCATGGCGGTTTTGCCCACTCCGGTATCGTCCGGGGATACCCTGTAAATAGTTCACCGGGAGGGGCCCGTCAACGATTCCCGGACCCCAGCCCGTCTATCGACCCGGAACTGGCACAATCTGGCGGGACAATAGGGGTCGCCGAGAACGCCGCGGAATGCTGAGGCGGCTTGTCCCGCGTGAAGATTCAGTTGCGGCAGGCCCACGGGCGCTGCCTCCGGAAGCGCGGTACTATTATTAGGTACAACGAGCCACCATTGGACTCCAGCGTGCCTACCCACCCACCACGAGAGCACAGTCCGGCCCGGCGCCGTTTCCTCCAAACCTCGTTCGCCGGGGTGCTTGTGCTCGCCGGCTCGAGCCTTGTCGTCAGAAGATCGCTCGCAGATACAGCGGCGGCCGCCAATCCCTATGCCTGGCTGGAAGACCAGGATGCTCTGATCGTGCGTCGGGTGGCACCGGTGTTGTTGTCCGGTGCCCTGCCGGATGGCAAGGCGCGTGGGGAGGTCCTGGACGAGATCGTTTACGGTTTCGATCTGGCAGTTAGCTATTTCCCGCCATCGGTTCGCGGCGAGATCCGGCAGCTGTTCGACTTGCTGCGCAACAGCATCACCCGTGCCCTGCTCGCGGGGATGTTTTCGTCCTGGGAGAAGGCCACGCCGGCCCAGATCGAACACCTGCTGAAACGGTGGGAGCACAGCCGTTTTCGCCTGCTGCGTAGCGCATACGCAGCGCTCCATGATCTTGTTGCCGGCGCATGGTATGGCAATCCACGCTCCTGGCCCCGCATCGGATACCCTGGACCACCGGTTCTCAAGTGATGAGCGCGTCTATTGAAAGCTTCGCCGGTCGTGTCGTGCGCTGTGAGCGACTGCGGGAGGACCGCGAGGTACAGGGCGATGTGGTAATCGTTGGCACCGGCGCCGGTGGTGGCGTGGCGGCCGAGATTCTGGCCCGTGCCGGACTGAAGGTGATACTGGTGGAGGCCGGGGATTTCAAGACCCGCGCGGACTTCCATATGCAGGAGGCGGAAGCGTATCCGGAGTTGTACCAGGAAGTCGCAAGCCGCAAGACCATGGACAAGGCCATCACCATACTCCAGGGTCGCGCCCTCGGCGGCTCCACGACAGTCAACTGGACCATCTGTTTTTATATTCCGGAGCCGACCCTCAAGCATTGGGCCGGACGCTACGGACTGGGCATGTTCGACGAACAGGAACTGTCTCCGTGGTATGAGGAGATGGAGAAACGTCTGCGCGTACAACTCTGGACCCGGCACAACCCGAGCAACCTCGCCCTGCAACGTGGCGCGAAGAAGCTCAACTGGAAACACGAGATTGCGCACCGCAATGTCCACAACTGCCGTTCCCTGGGTTACTGCGGTACCGGCTGTCCGGTGGACGCAAAGCAGTCCATGCTCATCACCACCATTCCCGGAGCCCTGCAAAAAGGGGCGATGCTGCTGACGCGGTGCCGCGCCGACCGATTGAAGTGGAAGGACGGACGGGTCGAAATGCTGGAATGCTCGGCCCTGGACAGCAAGGGATCAGACACGACCGGTGTGCGGATTCGCGTTCGGGCTCGTCATTTTGTCGTTGCCGGCGGTGGAATCGAAAGTCCGGCCCTGCTTATGCGCTCGCAGGTGCCGGACCCTTCGGCACTCCTGGGTCGGCGGACCTTTCTACACCTGACGGCCGGAAGCGCTGCCATGATGTCGGAACGTATCGATCCCTACTATGGTGCACCGCAGTCGGTCTATTCCAACGAATTCCTGTGGCGTGATGGTGTCGACGGCGAGGTCGGCTACAAGATGGAAACAGCACCCTTGCACCCGGTGCTGGCGGCGACGGCCTTCAAGGCCTGGGGACAGGCTCACGCCGGCTTCATGCACCAGATTCCCCATATCCAGCCCCTCATCGCGCTGCTGCGCGACGGGTTCCACGAGGACAGCCCGGGCGGCCGTGTGCATCTGCGCGATGACGGGACCGCAGTACTGGACTATCCGATTACGGATTATTTGTGGCGCGGTGCCCGCGCGGCCTTTGCCAGCATGGCGGAGCTTCAGTTCGCTGCCGGGGCCAACAAGGTATTGCCTCTGCATAGCGACGCCAGGCTGTACGGAAACTGGAAACAGGCGCGCAAGGCCATCGCCGATCTGCCGATGCAACCACTGCACGCACAACTGTTTTCCGCTCACGTAATGGGTGGATGCATGATGGGACCGGACCCGGAAAGATCCGTGGTCGACACCGACGGCAATCACCATCAGATCGAAAACCTGTCTGTGATCGATGGTTCGCTTTTTCCAACCAGTATCGGCGCCAACCCCTCGATGCCCATCTACGCGCTCGCCGCGCGCCAGGCAAGCCGGCTGGCGAAGCGAATCAGGAGTTGAGCTCTTCCTGGAAGTCCGGCGTGATCATTGTTCCGGCCTTCCAGTGCTCCTAGAATAGTCTGCCCCGGAACCGTAGTCGTGGAGGTGGGCAATGGCCGGAATACTGGTACTGTATGGCACTTCGACGGGACATACCGCCAAGATTGCCGACCGCCTGGCACGGCGCATGCGGGACAAGGGCAACATGGTGGAGTGCCTTGATGTTCATCACATTCCCTCCAGCTTCAGACCGGAAGCCTACGACGGCATTTTGATCGGGGCCCCGATCCGGATGATGCGATTCCCCCGCCCCGTCATACGATTCGTCAAGCGTTGGCAACAGGCTCTGGGTTCACGGCCTACGGCGTTCTTCGCTGTCGGTCTCGCGGTAGCGGACAAGCGGCCCGAACAACAGCAACTCGTGGATCAGTGGGTGCGTTCGTTTTTGAAGGAAACCGGCTGGCAACCGGCGAAGCAGGCCGTGTTCGCCGGGGCCCTGCTCTATACAAAATACGGTTTCGTCACCCGCTTCATCATGAGAAAGATTGCCACCACTGAGGGGCGAAGTACCGATACTTCGCGGGATCACGAGTATACCGACTGGGACCAGGTGGACCGTTTTGCCGATGAATACCTTGCGGCTCTGAGGCACTGACTTGGCTGCGAATCGAACCGGGAGATGCATATGGATCGAATCAAACGCGTTGTTGTTGCCACTGCATCGGGAATGCTGTTTGGCGTCGTCTGTGTCGGAATTGCATCAAGTGGCGCCGGCGGATTGGCCTGGCCAGTGGTTGCCCAGATCTTTGTCAGTCGGACGCTGATCGGCTTTGCAATCGGGATCAGCGGACTGAAAGTGCGCCACTGGTCCCTGCATGGCCTGTTCATGGGATTCGTCTTCAGTCTGCCATTGGCGTTCAGCGGCTTGATGGCGCCGGACAACCCCGAGTTCAGCAAAGGCAGCATGTTCCTGTGGACCGTCACACTCGGGATGGTCTATGGTGTATTAGTCGAACTGATCACGACCGTGTTCTTCAAGGCCGCAAAGCGGTCGCAATAGGCGGGAATCGGGACCCCGCAGCACCAACAACAGGGACAAGAATGAACAGCGCCATTCCGGACAGGCTTGAATTGCAGAAGCGCATGTATGCGCGGTCGCGGTCCCAGCGGCGCCTGGGCTGGTTCCTGGGAATCGCCATTGGTGCGTTGACCGTTCTGGTCGCGGTGATCGTGTATTGGAAATTGTCGGCGGGTTTCCTGCAGGCGATCCAGCCAGGCTGGTCCCTGCGTTGGGATCAGATTCGCTCGGCATCGCTGACGGTCATGCCCATGCGGGTCGGCCCGCAAGGCCCGGTGCTCGCGCTCAAAGGGCATGGCAAGCAGCGCAAGATCGCTCCTTTGTTGTGGGTAAATCCGGTGCAATTCGCAGAAACCTCGCCGTTGCGCGAGTGGCGCCGCCTGATCGGAGCCCGCCCGTACACCATCGATGCAGCCATCGATGAAACCCCGGTGATGCAATACATCGCCAAGGCCGCGCCGGATCTCAGGATCGAACGAGGCGAGAATGTCGCAGGCATGTCCTTTGCGCTGGAGCGCAGCCCGCGGGCCCTTGCGGTCGTTGTCGCGTTCTTCGTGTTCGCCGCCTATGCCATGATCGATGGCTTGTTCCTGCGCAGCGAGGTCTATGCCAGCGCGCCGTTCTATCTTGTTTATTTTCTGTTGGCGATCGTGGTCGGCGTAATCGCCGGTCGCTGGTTGCGAAACAATTCGGTGCCGATGCTCGAGAGCACCGTGCTGGCCGTGATGCTGGGCCTGGCGGCAGGCGCCGCGGCCTATCCCGGTGCGCTGCGCGTCAACGCCCTGACCGATACTGCAGGCTTCCAAACATATGAGTACGTGCGCACGGCCGATGGCAGCTACCGTCCGCCGCAACCGGACTTGCCACGACTTACATTGTCAGGTTATCCGGAGTATTGGGGCCGGTTTGCGGAGGGTTCGATCTACAGATTCCAGCTGCGCAAAGGCGGCCTCGGTTTCTACCAGCTGAACATGGGGCCGGTTAGGATCGCTATGCGCCAGTATTATCTCAGACACAGCGGCTAGCCCGCTTCATCGCATTACGGACTCTGCTGTGAGACGCGTGAACGTCTGCCGATTACCAGGGCAATCCCGCCGAGAATCATCAAGGTGGACAGGGCAAGGCGGAAGGAAATTGTCTCTGCCACGAATACCACGCCCCGGCTGCGGCAATTACGGGTACCGAGAGTTGGACCACCGCCGTGGAGGTACTGTTGAGGCCGGCAAGCGCGCGGTACCAGATCGCATAGCCCACACCCGATGCGATCGCGCCGGATGACATGGCCAGACTTACTCCCTCGGTCGTCAGTTGTCTGCGCCAGAGAAGGACGGGAAGAAGCAGGGCCAGGAAGGGAAGAGTTCGCAGGAAATTGGCCGATGTATCCGAAAGTGGTTTCGTCGAGCCACGCCCAAGCAGGGTATAAGCGCCCCAGGCGATGCCCGCGACCGTCATAAGGGCAAAGCCCGCTGCAGACGGAGCCGCAATTCCAGGCAACACGAGCCAGACAAATCCGCCGAAGGCGAGCACGACCCCCGTCCACTCCAGCCAGCCAAGACGGTCACCCCGATGGAGCGAGACCAGAATCATGGTCAGTTGTACCGATCCAAAGAGAACCAGGGCGCCGCTACCTGTCGTGAGCGTGAGATAAGCAAAGGAAAACGAGGCGGCGTACAGAAACAGCATGAATGCGGCGCGCCAGCTGCCGTGGTGTTCTATTGCAGACGCGGACCCGCGAAAAGCCAGAATCAGCCCGAGCACGACGACAGCCGAGGTGAGGCGAATGATGGTGAAGCCCGCGGCATCGATGCTCTGTTCGCCTAGGGCAAGACGGCAAAGTACCGCGTTCGCGGCAAAGGCAATAAGCGCCAGGCTGGTGAATATTATTGTGCGCATGTTCGTATTTTTCTTCGAAACGGTACACGCGGCACAAACCGCTGTAAATTGCGGTCGGGCACAAGAAAGCCCGATACCGACAGGCGGCATCGGGCTCTTCCGTCTTCGGGTTGCGAAATGAGGAGGTTCTACAGGGTCGACAGCAGGCCAACTCCAGCCAGGGCGATGCCCGCCCCGGCTGTTTGTAGCGCGATCCGCGGGAACCGGGCGGATAGCGATCCGAGGCCGATGCCGATCGCATGCAGGGCCAGGGTGCCCACCACCATGCCGCTGCCGAAGTCGGCCAGACTTGCCTGGGCCGGCATCTCCACCGCATGGGCGTAGCCGTGGAAGACGGCGAACGCGCCAACGATGGCCATGCCCGCCGCGGTGGGGAGGCGGGAATCGAGGGCGATCAACAGGCCGAATACCATAACCGACCCCAAGATGCCGGGCTGTACCAGAGGTAGCGGCACTCCGGCGGCACCGGCGATGGCGCCTGCGGCCATCATCAACACGAAGCTCGCCGGGATCAGGAACAGGGACCGACCGCCGCGTTGGGCCGCCCACAGACCCACGGACGTCATGGCAAGCAGATGATCCATCCCGGTGAAGGGATGCAGCAGGCCGGCGCTAAAGCCGGTCCCGACGAGATGCCCGGGATGTGCCCATGCCGCCGGCGAGATGCCGACCAGTACCAGTGCTGCCAGCAGAAATCCGGATCGTCTCATGTCGTTCTCCTTACTCTGTAATTTCTGTATTGCCGGGGTGAAGCGACGGCTATACGGCCTTGACCTTTACCAGTTCCTCACCCTCGGGATCGGTGACATGCACGGCGCAGGCGATGCATGGATCGAAGCTGTGTATGGTGCGCAGGATCTCCACCGGCTGCTTCGGATCGTACAGTTTGTGTCCCTTGAGCGCCGCTTCATAGGGTCCACCCTGTCCCTTGGCATCGCGGGGTCCTGCGTTCCAGGTACTCGGCACCACTGCCTGGTAGTTGTCGATCTTGCCGTCCTTGATGACCACCCAGTGCGCGAGCGCCCCGCGCGGTGCCTCGGTGAATCCCACCCCCTTGGCCGTCCCCGGCCAGGTGGAGGGTTCCCACTTCGCTTCATTGAAGGTATCGACATCGCCCGCCTTGATGTTGGCGATCAATTGCTGGTACCAGCCGTCCATGGCATCGACGAAGATCTTGGTTTCCAGCGTGCGCGCGGCGGTACGTCCCAGGGTCGAAAACAGGGCGCTGGTCGGCAGATCCAGGGTGCGCAACGCCATGTTCACCAGCTCGCGCGTCTGCTCATGGCCCTTGGCATAAAGCATGAGCACCCGCGCCAGGGGCCCGACCTCCATGGGCTTTCCCTTCCAGCGGGGCGACTTGAGCCAGGAGTAGCCCTTGTCCACATCCAGTTGATCGTACGGCGGCGTGGGGCCGGTGAAATCGAACTCGGTCTCGCCCTTGTACGGGTGCAGGCCCTTGTCCTTGCCACCGCGATACTTGTACCAGGAGTGGGCCACGTATTCCTCGATCTGGTCCGACGCGTTGAGGTCGACATCGTGGATGGTGGTCAGGTCGCGATTGAGGATTACGCCGCGCGGTACCAGGAAGTGCGCCGGATCCATGGTGGCGGTTTCGGGGAAATCTCCGTAGCACATGAAATTGCCCACGCCCTCGCCCTGTTTGCTCCAGTCCTTGTAGAAACCGGCGATGGCCAGGGTATCGGGCACATACACCTGGTCGACGAAGGCGCGCATCTTGTCGATGACGTTCTTGACCATCTCCAGCCCGGTCAGGTCCACCGCCGTCGCACCACCACCACCACCGCGATGACGCGGTCCCTTGCCCCGCCCCTTCTTGGTTTGCACGCTGATAGCCGAGGGTGCGCCGCCGACGAGGAAATTCGGATGCGGGTTCTTGCCACCGAAGATGGTGTGGATCTGCACCACGTCACGTTGCCAGGCCAGGGCCTCGAGATAGTGCGCTACCGCCATCAGGTTGGCTTCCGGCGGTAGCTTGTAGGCCGGGTGGCCCCAGTAGCCATTGGCGAAGATCCCGAGTTGGCCCGACTCGACGAAATTTTTCAGCTTCGTCTGCATGTCGGCGAAGTAGGCGGGCGAGGACTTGGGATAGCTGCTGATGGTTTGCGCCAGCGTCGATGTCGCCTTCGGGTCCGCCTTCAGGGCCGACACCACGTCCACCCAGTCGAGGGCATGAAGATGATAGAAGTGCATGACATGATCGTGCACGAACTGGGCGCCGATCATGAGGTTGCGGATGAGTTGGGCATTGTCCGGGATGGCGTACGTCAGCGCATTTTCCACCGCGCGCACCGAGGCGATGCCATGCACCAGGGTGCACACGCCGCAGATGCGCTGGGCGAAGGCCCAGGCATCGCGTGGATCGCGGCCGCGCAGGATAATCTCGATACCACGCACCATGGTGCCGGAGGAGAAGGCCTCGGCAATATGGTCGCCGTTCATCTGCGCCTCGATGCGCAAATGGCCTTCGATACGGGTGATGGGGTCGACGACGACGCGTTGGCTCATGATGAGGATTCTCCCGATTCTGCGGTCTTGGTATCGGAGGGCAGGTGCGCGGCGATGGTTTCGGCCATGCCGAAGATCTTGAAGTTCAGGTTATAGGCGTCAACGGCGTCCTCCATGACGATGCGGCAATTGGAACAGGAGGTCACCAGTTTGTCGACGCCGCCAACTGCGTCCAGCTGTGCCTTCTTGCGGCTGAACACCTTGATGCGCAACGCGTCCGCCCGTTCGTTGGCGCTGACCCCGCCACCGCCGCCGCAGCACCAGTTCCACACGCCGGGGTCGGGCATGTCCACGTAGTTGCTCGCCACCATCTTCAACAGGCGCCGCGGTTGTTCGAGCACGCCTCCCCGTCGCACCAGCTGGCAGGGGTCGTGGAAAGTAACGCGTTCGTCTTCCATGCCCTCGGTGCGCAGCCGGCCCTCTTCGCGCAGCTGATCGAGGAGCTCGAGGATGTGTATGACCTTGAATTTGTACGGGCGGCCGATGAGGTTCGGCCCTGACCAGCGGATGGCCATGTAGGCATGCCCGCATTCCGGGCTGATGACGTACTTGACTCCCAGTTTCTCGGCCCCGTCGACGATGCGCTGCACCAGTTCCGCGGCGATATCCGGCGACCCGATCTGGATGCCGCTATTGGTGGCCTCGACCGCGTCCGAACACAGGGTCCAGCTAACACCCGCCTGTTTGAAGATGCGGGCAAGGGAGCCGAGATACTCCGGGAAGTTCACCGTCTCCATGCCCGACATGATCGCCATGTAGTCGGCGCCCTGCTGGTCTACCGGGATCTTCAGGCCGGTGTCTTCCTCGGTGTGCCGGATCTGCGCCTGTACGGTCTTCCAGGTGGCGCCCATGGGGCTGCCGATCTCCACTGCGCGCACGGTCGCACCCTTGAGACCGGGCGGTGCGTGACCGGCGGCGACCATGCCTGCACGTTCCTTGCTGATCATGTAGGCGATGTCATTTCCCACCGGGCCTACCATGGGGCAGCGGGCACACAGGGTGCAGCTGTCGTAGACCAGCGGTTCCCACTCCTTGAGTTCTTCGTCAGTAATCGGCTTGCTCAGCCCCACCATCGCAGCCAGCTTGCCCCAGAACGTGAAGTTGCGTTTCCATACCCGGCGCATTGGCTCGAGCTTGTGAATGGGCGTGTACTTGGGATCGCCGGTCTCGGTGTAGAACAGGCAGGCATCGGCGCACATGCCGCAGTGCACGCAGCTGTTGAAGAACGACGCCACGCGCGAGTCGATCTGTTCGACGAGGGCATTGACGCCGTTCTTGAGGGTTGTATCGCTCATGACGCCACTCCTTTGCGTCCCGCCATGGCGCCGTTGTACCAGCGGGAGAGGAAGATGGTGAAGCTGTGGGTCAATTTGGTGAACGGCAGCACGATCAGCAGCAGTTCGACCGTCAATATATGAACCGTTAGCATCTGCGTGTACGGCAGTACGGCCTCGTGCGCCACCATGTAGCCAGTGAGCAGTGGCAGGAAGGTGACGGCCCAGGCGAGGTAGTCTCCGCCATTGGAAAGGAAGCGGCGCACCGGGTGAACGAGGCGGTGGGCCAGGAGGGCGACCAGCGCGGCGATGCTTACAACCGCGACAAGATCGATCACGGATGCCGGCAACCCCGGCCAGCGAATTCCCCACACGCCATGGAAAAGCTCGATGTGCGGGGCAAAGAACACCAGGCTGATGAAGAATCCAAGATGAAAGGTGTAGCCACCAAAAAACACCAGCGGTTCCCGTTGAATCATCCCCGGGGCCGGTAGCGAACGATGGAATACCGTACGCCAACCGGACCAGAAACCACCGCGCCGCGGTTCCGCCAGGTCGCGGGAGTGCCCCAGCAGCCACATCTCCAGGATACGAAGTATGACCCCGAGAAAGAAGATCGCGAGCGAGAACTGCATCGCCGGACCTCGTACCCAGACCAACACATCATGGGCGGTCATGATTGTCCCTCCTTCCCCTTCTTTTTCAATTCCTCTGCCGTGACCACGTGGTGTTCCCGTTTCGCCGCGGCACGTTTGCGGCGTCCGGCCGCACCCATGGCGGCACCACCGGCGGCACCGGCCACCGCCGCGGCACCGGCCCACATACCGACCGGCGCCGTGGTCTGGCTCAGCGCGCGATAGAAACCACCCCCATCCCAGAAGTTGGGTTCGGAGCAACCGAGACAGGGATGGCCCGACTCGATCGGAAAGCTGACGCCGCCATTCCACTTGGTGGTCGCGCAGGCATTGTGCGTGGTCGGGCCCTTGCACCCGAGCTCGAACAGGCACCAGCCGTTGCGTGCCCCATCGTCATCGAAGCTCTTGGCGAACTTTCCCTGGTCGTAGAACGGACGCCGGTAGCAACGGTCGTGGATGGACTCGCCATAGAAGGCCGCCGGTCGCCCAAGTCTGTCCAGGGCCGGGATCTCGCCAAAGGTCAGGTAGTGCGCCAGAACTCCGGTGATGACCACCGGGATAGGAGGGCAGCCCGAGACATTGATGATCGGTTTGTCCTTGATGAGATCGCTCACCGGAACGGCGCCGGTGGGATTCGGGTTGGCGTAAGGGATGCCGCCGAAGGAGGCACAGGTACCGACGGCCACAACCGCAGCCGCGCCGGCGGCGACCTCTTTCAGCGTGTCCACGTTGGTGCGACCGGCACTGGTGGAATAGACGCCATTGTCCTTGGTCGGGATGGAGCCGTCGACGATGAGCAGATACTTGCCATAGAATTGCTTCATCGCCGTTTCCCGCGCCGCCTCCGCGGCCGTGCCCGATGCCGCCTGAAGGGTGTCCTGGTAGTCCAGCGAAATGGAATTGAAGATCAGGTTTTCCAGTGTCGGCGCGTGGGAGCGTGTGAGGGACTCGAGACAACCCGTGCATTCCTGGAACGACAGGTAGATCACTGAGGGGCGTGGTGCCTTCTCCAGTGCCCTTGCCACCCGTGGGATCATGGTCGGTGGCAACGCCATGGCCGAGGTCGTGATCGCACACAGCTTGAGGAATGTACGGCGACTGATACCGCGCTGCCGCAGCTGGTCTCCTAGGGTCGTCTGCTTCTTCATCATCACTCCTCGTGGCAAGCGCCGGGTCGGTCGTGCTAGTGCCTGAGGGCATTGCGCAGGCGCGTGCGCAGGACATCCAGGCCATCCCGCATATCCTCATCCTGTGACAACAGGAGTTCGGGGATGCGCGTCACCTCGATAAATTCGGCCGCAATCTCATCGTCGTCGTTGTAGTGGGTGACCCACCACACCCCGGGAACGGCCGTTTCCGAAACCACCGATGGCCCGTTGCCGCCATCGAACTCTGCCGATACCTCGCCATTGCCGAGGGCGAGTTCCAGGGCATCGTAGTCGCCGGGAAGCATGGGCAGGCTGCGGATGTCGATCGCGCCTGTTTCGCCAGTCACCAGCAAGGTATCCAGCATGCCCTCGATCTCGTGCAGGATGGCGCGCACGTTTTCGCGCAGAACACTGGCGTCATCGTCGGGATCGACCGTGGTGACCGAAATGTCGTCAAGAGAGCTCACGGGTTCGCTCCTGCGGCAACGGGCTCGGGAACGTCGGCCTGGCCATGGTGCCAGCGGCGTGCCAGCGCGATGACCTGTCGGCAGACCTCGGGAATCGCGGCCCCTACCGACGGTGTCGGCGAATCCGCCCAGTCTATGCTCTCGGGTTCCACGCCAATCAGCGCCCGCCGTCGCGGCAAGTGACCCGCCAGGGTGGCGACCGCCAGGAGATCCAGCAGGCTGACCTCGTGCACGCTCGAACGCTTTCCGTTGCCAAGAAAGTTATCCATGGCCGCCCCTTCGAAAACACGAACGGTGCCCGGGCTTGCGTTGAAGCGGCTGGCGTCGATGACGATGAGATGGGAGTGATCTTCGATAGCGCCCGCGAGGGTGAAACTGAGGGTACCGCCGTCGAGCAACTCGATACGGTCCAGCAGATCGGGGGCGTCTTTTGCGAGCGTGTTGCGAAGGTGCGCGAGTGCGTGGACACCGACGCCTTCGTCAGCGAGGAGGGTATTGCCCAGGCCAAGCACGAGAGTCTTGCTGCGCACTTCTCAGCTCCTCCTTTCACAGTCCCGACCAGTGTAGCGCCTTTCCTGTGAACTGCTGGCGCACGGACTGTAAATATTCTGTTATCGGCTGGATTATTTGTCAGCGCTGCTTCCGGTCAGGCGGACAGCTTACGCGCCTGAACGATCATACTATTGATATATATCAAAACCCTGTATCCATGGACGGCCGATTCTACGTCTGACGTGTGCAAGGCGTTGGCGATATACTGATTGTCCATTTCCCGGGATTGCGCATATGTGTCTGGGCATACCCATGCAAATCGTCTCTATCGACGGGTACAACGCCCGCTGCGAGGCCAAGGGCGTGGCACGCGATGTCAGCCTGTTCATGATGCAGGACGAACCCCTGAATCCAGGGGACTTCGTTATGGTCCACGTCGGCTATGCGATCCAGAAAATGAGCGAACAGGAGGCCCATTCCGCCTGGGAGCTGTACGATCAAATGTTGGCGGCCGAAGGCGCGACGGAGCCGGGCGATGCATGAGCTTTCGGTATGCCAGGGCATGCTGCGCCAGGTCGGCGCCATCGCCGCGGACCATGAAGCCCGTGCCGTGACCGGCATCACCGTACGCATCGGCCCCTTGTCCGGTGTGGAACCGGAGTTGCTGGCGCAGGCCTTTCCCATCGCCAGCGCGGGCACGGTCGCGGATGGGGCCGACTTGATTATCGAGACCTTGCCGGTGCGCGTGCATTGCGAAACCTGTGGCGAGGACAGCGACGCTGCTATCAACCGCCTGTTGTGCGGATCCTGCGGCGACTACCACACCCGTTTGATCAGCGGCGACGAACTCCTGCTGGCAAGTGTAGAGATGGATACCGAGAGAGAACCGGCACGAGCCTGAGCCCGCTATCGTGCCGGGGAGAAGGAGGAAGTGATATGTGCGATACCTGCGGTTGCAACATCACGAAAGGCAATCAACATCTGCTGACCGGCGATGGCAAGTTGTCCCGCGTGCACGAAGGCACTACGGCAGTGAGCGTACTGCGTGGTCTGCTGTCCGAGAACGATCACCAGGCGGCCCACAACCGTGAGCACTTCGATCGCCGCGGTATCCTTGCGATCAATCTCATGTCCTCGCCCGGTTCAGGCAAGACCGCCTTGCTGGAAGCAAGCATCGATGCCCTGGGGGATCGCTACGGTATCGCGGTGATCGAGGGCGACCTCGAGACGGAGAATGATGCCGAACGTATCCGTGCCCGTGGTGTACGGGCGGTGCAGATCGCGACCGGCACCGCCTGCCACCTGGACGCGCACATGGTCCACGATGCCGTGCACGATCTCGACCTGGACGGGATCGACCTGGTGTTCATCGAGAATGTCGGCAACCTCGTGTGTCCGGCGAGCTTTGACCTGGGCCAGCACCGTAACGTAACCCTGCTATCCGTGACCGAGGGGGATGACAAACCGGCGAAGTATCCGGTGATGTTTCGCGCCGCCGATGCGGTGGTTCTGAGCAAGATCGATCTGCTGCCGGTGATGGACGATTTCGAACCGAGCCGTGCCGAACGTTGCCTGCGGGACCTTGCCAGCCGGGCACCGGTGCTACGGGTGGCGGCGCGCAAGCAGGCCGACCTCGGTTCGTGGCTGACGTGGCTGGAGAACGAGATTGCCAGCCATCGAAAGCGTCTGGAGGCGGGCCAAACCATACGCCCGGCGATCCAGCCCGACGGCATGCGCCTGCACAGCGGTGGCTAGGGCATACCTTAATATATATTGATCACTCACGGGGAGCGTGGCCCATGGCCCTGATCGCCCAGGACTGGCTCAAACGGATACGCGATCTCGATCTTCCGCAGCGGGTGAAGATCATGAACGTGTGTGGCGGCCACGAGCGCTCCATCACCATGGCCGGCCTGCGCGCGGCCTTGCCGGAGAATATCGAGCTTATACCCGGTCCCGGTTGCCCGGTCTGCATCTGCCCGGAAGAGGATGTATTCGAGGCCATCCAGCTGGCGCTCCATGAAGACATCATCCTCGTGGCATTCGGCGACATGTTGCGGGTGCCGGTCAACGCGCCGAAGAAGGACGCCCGTTCCCTGGAGCAGGCCAGGGCGCGCGGGGCCGACATCCGTCCCATCGCTTCCCCCACGGAGGCCGTGCGCATCGCGCACGAACAACCGGATCGGGCGGTCGTGTTTTTCGCTGCCGGTTTCGAGACCACGACCGCGCCGGTGGCGGCCATGCTTGCCGAGGGCGTGCCGGAAAACCTGTTCCTGTTGTTGTCCGGAAGATTGACCTGGCCTGCGGTGGCCATGCTGCTGGAGACGGGCGAGGCCGGTTTCGATGCCCTCATCGCTCCGGGCCATGTATCCACGGTTATGGGTCCGGAGGAATGGCAGTTCGTGGTCGACACGCATCGTATGCCGGCGGCCATCGCCGGATTTACACCGGTGAGTCTGCTCGCCGCCATGTATTCGGTGTTGCGCCAGTTGCGGGAGGGTAAGCCCTTCCTCGACAACTGCTATCCGGAGGTCGTGCGCGCAGGTGGCAATTCTGCAGCGCGACGGCAGATGAAGGAAGTGCTCGATGTAGGCGACGCGAACTGGCGTGGGATCGGAACCATTCGCGCCTCCGGCTTCGCGCTCAAACCGGCCTTCGCGGCCCTTGATGCGCGGGTGCGGTTCCCGTCGCATGCGGCCGAGGCGCGCAAGCGCGCCGGCGAGATGCCACCGGGCTGCGACTGCGCACGCGTGGTTCTGGGACGCATCTATCCAAATGAATGCCGGCTCTATGGCCGCGCCTGCACCCCGCGCAATCCCATCGGTCCCTGCATGGTATCCGATGAGGGGGCATGCCGGATCTGGTGGGCGGGCGGTGTACGCGAGCCGCGCGAGGCGGCCTCGGCCGGCGCCTGAGCGCGCACCCGCAGGCGCGGGTAGAATCAGAACATGGAAATCCACAACTTTCTCCTGCAGATCGCGGCGATCCTTCTGACCGCGCGCGTATTCGCTGAACTGGCGGCGTGGCTCGGAGCGCCGCCAATTGTGGGCGAGCTGTGCGCCGGTATCGTGCTTGGTCCGTCGCTGTTGGGCTGGATCGTGCCCAATAACGTGATCAGCCTTCTGGCGGAAATCGGAATCATCCTGCTGTTGTTCGAGGTCGGCCTGGAAACCGATATCGCTCGCCTGGTCCGCTCCGGAGGCAAGGCGGCGGCGGTCGCGACCACCGGTTTCATCCTTCCCTTCGTGTTCGGGTATGTCCTCAGCCGCCATGTCTTTGCGCTGCCCGTGTTGCCAGCGCTGTTTGTCGGCGGCACGCTGACCGCCACCAGCATCGGCATCACCGTGCGTATCCTGTCGGACATCAACCGCCACCGCAGCAACGAGGGCCAGATCGTGGTCGGCGCCGCGGTGCTCGATGACCTGCTCGGCATCTTTCTGCTGGCGGTGCTGTACCAGTTGTCCACTGCCGGGTCGGTAGACGGCATGTCCGTAGCGCGAATCGTTCTGTTCGTGGGCCTGTTCTTTCTCGCCGCGCCCGTTGTCGCCAAGGTGGTGGCGCCGCTCATCAAGCATTTCCACAATCGCAGCGATATCCCGGGCATGATCCCGATCCTGCTGGTGTCGCTGGTACTGGTGTTCGCCTCCACTGCCAGATTCGTCGGCGCCCCCGAGCTGCTCGGCGGTTTCGTCGCCGGGGTGGCGCTGTCGCGCCGTTTCTTCCTGCCCTTCGGCGCGGCCCTGCACATGGATCCCGAGTTCACCCAACATGTGCACAATGAGATGAAACCCATCATCCGCCTGTTCACACCGATCTTTTTCGTCATGGTCGGCCTGTCCCTGGACCTGCGTGCGGTGGACTGGAACTCCTGGTTTATCTGGGCGTTCTCGCTGGCCCTGACCGGGGTTGCCATCCTGGGCAAGCTTGGCGGTCCGTGGGTGATTCGCGAATCGGTTCCCGCGCGTGTCGCCATCGGCATGGCCATGGTGCCTCGCGGCGAGGTCGGGTTGGTCTTCGCCGAACTGGGTCGGGCGGGAAATGTATTCAGCCCCGAGGTCTATGCGGGCATGATCCTGGTAATCCTGTACACGACCCTGGCCTCGCCATTCTGGATCAAGAGTTTCTACCGGGTGTTCGGCCATCGCCTGCCCAACAACGACCCCGGGTAATGTCGACTCCCGATCCGAAAAAGGAATCGTCGCCGCGCGATGGGATCTGCGCCATGCGCCTTCGTATTGGAGGGCGGGTACAGGGTGTTGGTTTCCGCCCCTTCGTCTATCGCACTGCCCGGGCGTGCGATGTGACAGGTTGGGTGCGAAACGAAGGCGGTGAGGTGGAGGTGCAGGCCGAAGGCACGGAGGCGGATCTCGCGCGCTTCGCCGAAACACTGATCCATTCGGCACCGCCATTGGCGCGACCGGAGATGCTGACCCGGCAAGCGGTCACACCGGAAGCCTGTCGCACTTTCTCCATCGTCGAAAGCGGTAGTCGCGCCGATGCGCAGATCCACCTGCCGCCGGATTGTTTCCTGTGCGAGGACTGCCGGCAGGAGCTGGAAGACCCGTCGGACCGGCGTTACCGCTATCCCTTCATCAACTGCACCCAGTGTGGGCCGCGCTATACCTTGATCACAAAGCTCCCGTACGACCGCGTTCATACCACAATGGCCGGTTTCGAAATGTGCGCGGACTGCCGGCGGGAATATGAAGACCCGCTCAACCGGCGCTTTCATGCCGAACCGGTCGCCTGTCCCGTCTGCGGTCCGAAGCTGCAGTTTCACGCAGGAGGAGGTGGTGTGATTGACGATGCGCCGGCGGCCCTGGGCGCGGCGGAAGAGGCCTTGCGCCGCGGGCTCGTCGTTGCGGTCAAGGGTGTAGGTGGATATCACCTCCTGTGCGATGCCTCCAACAACGAGGCGGTTCGGCGGCTGCGCGTCAACAAGCACAGGCCACACAAGCCCCTGGCAGTCATGTTTCCCATGACCGGTGAGGATGGTCTTGAGGCGCTGCGGGCGGAAGTGAAGCTCACATCGATCCATGGGCAACTGCTGCGCGATCCCACTCGATCCATCGTACTGGTGCCGCTGCGCGAAGACAGTTCCCTGTCTGCCGCCCTGGCGCCGGGCCTGGACGAAATCGGTGTCTTTCTTCCCTACAGTCCGCTGCATCATCTCCTGCTTGCCGATCTGGGTCGGCCTTTGGTCGCCACTTCCGGCAATGTCAGCGGTGAGCCTGTCATCACCGACAGGATCGAGGCGGAGCAACGCCTCGACAATGTGGTCGACGCCTTTTTGCATCACGACCGGCCGATTGAGCGCCCGGCGGACGATCCGGTGTTCCGCGTTGTCGCCGGCCACGGCCGGCCCATGCGCCACGGACGCGGCAGTGCGCCAGTGGAGCTGAGCTTGCCGTTCCGCCTGGAGAAGCCCCTGCTTGCAGTCGGCGGCCATATGAAGAACAGCGTTGCCCTCGCGTGGGGCGATCGCATCGTGCTGTCGCCCCACATCGGCGATCTCGATGCACCGCGCAGCCTGGCCGTTTTCGAGCAGGTGGTCGAAGACCTGCAATCCCTTTATGGCGTGCGCGCAAGTGCCCTGGTGTGCGATGCCCATCCCGGCTACGCGAGTACGCGCTGGGCGCAGCGCCAGGGCCTGCCGGTCCAGTCCGTCTGGCATCACCAGGCCCATGCCTCCGCCATTGCTGGCGAGTTTGGTGAAGAAGAGGGCTGGCTGGTGTTCGCGTGGGACGGGGTCGGACTGGGTCCCGACGGTACCCTTTGGGGTGGTGATGCCCTCCGGGGCAGGCCCGGGGAGTGGCAACACGCGGCCCGGCTGCGCCCGTTTCGTTTGCCCGGCGGCGACAAGGCCGCGCGTGAACCCTGGCGCAGCGCCCTGGCGCTTTGTTGGGAGGCTGGTGGTGAGTGGTCCGGCGCGCCGGCGCAGACGGAGTTGCTGCGCAGCGCGTGGGAGCAAGGCGCGAACACCGCGATCACGAGCGCCGCCGGACGACTGTTCGATGCCGCCGCCGCCCTGACCGGCCTGTGCAGCAACGCAAGTTACGAAGGCCAGGGGCCTATGCAACTGGAAGCAGCATGTGAAGATATCGGTGGTGCAATCGAGTTGCCGCTGGAAAGGAACGACGACGGTGTCTGGCAATCCGACTGGGCGCCGCTGGTGACCATGTTGCGGGATGACACTTCCAGCGTCGCCGAGCGTGCCGGTCGTTTCCATGCCAGTCTTGCCCGTGCCCTGTGCGACCAGGCCAGGGCGATACGAAACGAGCATGGCGACTTCGCCGTCGGGCTGTCCGGCGGCGTGTTCCAGAATCGTATCCTTGCCGAGGCCGCCATGGCCATGCTCCAGCAGGCAGGTTTCCGCGCCTATCTGCCGCAGCGCGTGCCGTGCAACGACGGCGGCCTGTGTTATGGTCAGATCATCGAGGCGGGAAGAAAATCGTGAGCGGGACCACGCCCATGGAAGACAAATATATCTCCCTTGCCCATGGTAATGGCGGGCGCTACATGCGCGAACTCATCGCCAAGGTATTCGCGCGCCATCTTGCCAATCCCGTGCTCGATACCGGTGCCGACGCGGTTGCCCTGCCGTTGATCGATGGCGATGTCATGGTTACCACCGACGGCTTCACCGTGCAGCCACTGGAGTTTCCCGGCGGCGACATCGGTTCCCTGGCCGTACATGGCACGGTCAACGATCTCGCCGTGGCCGGGGCGGCACCGAAATACCTGACCCTCAACGCCTTTATCGAGGAAGGGCTGGAGGTGGCCCTGCTCGAGCGTATCGTCGCCAGTATTGCCCGCGCCGCGAGGGCATGCGAGGTGAGCGTCGTCGCCGGCGATACCAAGGTAGTCCGGCGCGGCGAGGGCAGTGGCCTGTATCTTGCGACCACCGGTGTGGGTATACGCGACGGCTGGGTACGCATTGGCATGGACCGAATCGAAGCCGGCGATCGCGTCCTGGTCAGCGGCCCCGTGGGTGATCATGGCATAGCCGTCATGCTCGCGCGTGAGCAATTCGGCCTGAAGGGCGATCTGCAATCCGATGCGGCCAGCGTCTATCCGTTGACGAAAGCGCTGCTTGAACTGCCGGGACTGCATTTCATGCGTGATCCCACCCGCGGTGGCATCGCATCGGTGGCTCATGAAATCCGCCAGGCAACGGGCATGGGCCTGCGCCTGCAGCAGGCGTCGGTTCCGGTGCAGGAAGCCGTGCGATCCGTGTGTGAGATGCTGGGATACGATCCGTTCTATCTCGCGTGCGAGGGGCGCGTGGTCGCCGTGGTGTCGCCGGACGATGCCGACGCCGCGCTGGACCGGTGGCACCGGCTGCCGCACGGAAAGGAAGCCGCCATCATCGGCAGTGTCGATGCGGGAACGCAACATGTCGTTCTCGAAACCGAGCTTGGCGGCGAGCGTATTCTCGAGGAACTGGAAGATGATCCATTGCCGCGAATCTGTTGATTCGGGGTGGGCAAGACCTGTAGCCGGGAGGACATGGCATGCACCAGAAAAGGCTCGTGGTTTGTTTGGTCGGAGGCTTGATTGCGGGAGCGCGGCCTGTCTTATCGGCGGACATGTGCTGTTCGGTTTTCAGGGAGTCAGGCCGACGGAAATCGCGGGGACATTCGGCAATCGCCTGCTTCTGGGATTCGTGATTGCGTCAAGCGGCTGGCGCATTCACTATCTTCTCCAAGGCGCGATACTTGGTCTGATCGTTTCGCTTTCGGTTGCCGTTGGTTTCCTGCCCGATCGAGCCCCGGACTTCGTGGCGTATGTCGGTGCTGGAATCGCTTACGGATTGTTCATCGAATGGCTTTCGACGAAGGCATTCGCCGCACCGATGCGAGAGGTGTGAGAATTCGCTGACGTCGAACAGAATTGGATACATCGGGAGGCGCACATCATGAAAAGACGTACCGTGTTGGGTGGCTTGGCGCTGGCCATTGCGTCAGTAGGTGGCGGGATGGCTGTTGTCCTGAACCGTTTTGCAAAGGCGGCGCCGTCCGGGAGCCCGGCGAAATATCCCGTGACTACGGCTGCCATGCAGGAACGCTACGTGGATGAAGTGCGGGCATTCCACAAATATTCCGCATACTCGCACCAGGCCATCGAGGAGGGCTACCCCAACATCGCCTACCTGTTTACTTCCTTGGCGGTTTCCGAATCGGTTCATGCCCGAAACTTCAAGGACCTCCTCCATGGCTTTGGCGTTCAGCCAGGACCTGTTACCGATATGGGCATGAGGGTGTCCAAGACAAAGAACAACCTGAAAGAGGCGACCACCGTCGAGGCGGATGAAATCAATCACAAGTATCCCGCGATCGTGAAGGAGATCAGCGCGGAAAACAATCAAAAGGCCATAGAGGTTACGACCTGGGCATGGAAGGCGGAGGAACAGCATCGCAAACTCATCGTGCAGATGCAGGAGAACGTGGTGAAGTGGTGGGGCATTGTCTCCTCGCGTATCGAGGAGAAACCGGTGAACTATTACGTATGCCAGGTATGTGGATCCACGCTGATCAAGGTTCCGAAGGACAAGTGCCCGATCTGCGACAGCCCGGCGTCGTCATACAAGGAAATCCCGCCACCCCCGGGCTATACCACGGAGAAGAAATAGGGCGTCGCCGGCCCTGTGCCGGCAGCCCGGCATCCGGTCCGGTTGTCTGGGGCGCCCGGAGGCGGGCAATCCATCCGCATTTTGAAAAACCTCGATTACCGGGCAATATCTGGCAGGAGCCATTGCGGTGGTGTGCTGCAGGGCTTTTCGCGATTTCGGCGAAGACCGGTTCTTTTTGAACAAAACAACGGGTATTTATGCAAACACAACCTGAATTTCTGACCCTGCGTCGGCATCTGGAACAGCGCATCGTCGGCCAGTCGCGTCTGCTGGACCGGCTCATGGTCGCGCTGCTCAGCGGGGGTCATATCCTGCTCGAGGGTCCGCCGGGCCTGGCCAAGACGACGGCGGTGAAGGCGCTGGCCGGCGGGGTGCACGCGCGCTTCCAGCGCATCCAGTTCACGCCTGACCTCATGCCCGCGGACATTACCGGCAGCGATGTGTTCAATCCCAAGACGGGGGACTTTCGATTCGCCCCCGGACCCCTGTTCAACGAGATTGTTCTGGCCGATGAGATCAACCGTGCCCCGCCCAAGGTCCAGTCGGCCCTGCTCGAGGCCATGGAAGAGCACCAGGTGACCATCGGTGGTCAGTCCCATGCCTTGCCCGATCTGTTCATCGTCATGGCAACACAGAACCCCCTGGAGCAGTCCGGAACCTACCCCTTGCCCGAGGCACAGCTGGATCGTTTCCTTCTTCACGTCGTGATCGATTATCCGGACGAGGAGGAGGAGTTGCGCATTCTCGACCTGGATCGTGGAATGCACTTCGGTGAAGACAAGACCGATAACAACACCCGCCTGAGTCCGGCGACGGTGCTGAGTGCCCGGCGCGAAGTGGCGGAGATCCATATCGAAGAGACGCTGGAGCGCTATGCCGTCAGTATCGTGGCCGCAACCCGCGACCCGGGCAAGTGGTTGCCGGACTGGCACGACGCGATTCGCTTCGGTGCCTCGCCGCGCGCGACCCTGGCCATGGTGCGCGCCGCCAGCGCCCATGCGTATCTGCGGGGCAGGGAGTACGTCATTCCCGACGACGTAATCGAAGTGGCGGGCGACGTATTGCGCCATCGCATCATTCCCAGTTTCGCCGCACGCGCGAAACAGCTCAGCAGCGATGATTTGATCAAGGGTATTCTCAAAGCCATCCCCGTCCCCTGAGCACCATGTTCCGGTCTCTCATTCAAAGAGTTTCGCGCCACTACCAGCGTCTGCTTCGGGCAGAATCAGGTGCGACCCGGGCACCGTTGCTCGACGAGGCGGCCCTGCATGAGCTGGAGCTGTACGCCCGGTCGCTTCCATCGTCCTTGCTGGAATTCCGGCGCCATGCCTCACATCCCCTGATTGGCGAGACACCGTCGCTGTACCGCGGGCGCGGCCTGGAATTCGAGGAGAACCGTGCCTATCAGGCCGGCGACGAGTCGCGTCTGGTGAACTGGCGACTGTACGCACGCACTGGAGAGCTCTACACCAAAGTCTTTGCCGAGGAGCGCCGGCCGCAGGTCTTTGTTGTGCTGGACCGGCGCCCCCCCATGCGTTTCGCCACGCGCGGGCAACTGAAAGTGGAACTTGCGGCCCGGCTTGGCATTTGCCACGCACACCAGGCGCAACAGCAGGCCCTTGCCGTGGGCGGTCTGGTAATGAATCAGGAACCGCAATGGTTCACACCTGCCATCGGCGAGGTGTCGCTGCAAGGCCTGATCCAGGCCATGGCAGCGCCGTGTCCGCCATTGGCCTTTGAACAGGCACAGCCGGATCTGGCCGAGCAGCTGCAGCAGGTACTGCATCGCCTGCCGGCCGGTAGTTTCGTGCTTCTGCTCAGCGACTTCGCTGACCTCGATCCGGACTCTGCCACCTCGCTGTTGCATCATCTGGCCGAGCTGCACACGGTGCGGGCAATCCAGGTCCTGGACCCGGTGGAGACACAGTTTCCGGAGAGTGGAGTCTTCCTGATCGAAGACAGGGCCTCGACCCAGCCACTTCGTATCGACGGGCATGATGTCGTGCAACAAGACCTGTACACGAAGATCTTTGCGGATCGCCAGGTGGCTCTGGCTGCCTGTTTTCGGGAATCCGGTATACCGTTCCGCACCTGTATGACGCGGGACGACGTGGAAACCTGCCTGGGAAACGAAGATGGCAATTCCCCCGTCCATTGAAACCAAATGGGTGGACATCGTTCCACCGCTTGCACCCGCAAGCCCGGCAGACCCTTATCTGTTTGCCCCGCTTGCCGTCTTATTCGTCGCCTTGATCACCGTAGGGATTTATCTGTACCTGCGACCAAGGCAGCGGGCGAGGCGCGCACTTCGTCGCCTGTACCGGGACCTGCGACAGTCACGGGTAGAAGCAAAGGCCGCATGTTTTCAGGTTCGGGAGTGTCTGCGCTCCCCTGCCTGGACGCATGGCAACGATGCCGGATGGCAGGCCTATCTGGATCGCTTGAGCCAGTACTGTTTTTCGGCCGAAGCGCCTGACCCCGCGGAGGCCGATGCCGTCATCGCCCAGGCTCTCGCCTGGCTGGACCAGAAGGTGGCGGCAAGCTGATGTGGCAGTCAGCAAACGAATTCCTGCGTACCATCCATTTCCTCCATCCGGGCTGGCTGTGGGCCCTGCCGTTGTCGTTCGTCGTCTTCGCCTACCTGATGTATCGAAACCAGCTGCGCCCACTCGCACGTGTACCGCAGTTCACCGCCAGTAATCCCTGGCGCCATCCACGGCTGGGAATCCTGCGCCAATTGCACGCACGCGCGGCGCAACGGCAAATGGCGCGCGGTGCGTTCTTTCGTTGGGTTGGCTATGGCGTGCTGCTGACGTGTGTCCACCTGGCCCTGGCCCAGCCCTATCGGCTCGGCCGGCAATTGCCGACACCGCCGGAATACCGCGATACGGTCTTTGTCATCGATACCTCCATCAGCATGGAGTTGCGTGACTACCTGGTCCGGAACGAGCGCGTTGACCGGATGACGATCCTGAAGAGTGCGCTTACGCACTTCATTGAGCAGCTCAAGGGAAATCGCATTAGCTTGATTGTTTATTCCGAACACCCCTACACGCTGGTGCCCTTTACCGCCGATTATGCCTTGCTCAAGACCCAGGTGCGGCGCCTGCGGCCCGCGGTGCTGACCGGTCGAACCACGGACGTAAGCAGGGCCTTGTTGTACACCTTGCAGCAACTGCAGCGAACAGGTACCGACCGGCCGGGACCAAAACCGGTAGTGGTGCTGATCACCGATGTCGACCGGACCTACCGCGACACGGATCCGCGCGCCGTCGCCGCCTATCTGCACCAGCAGGGATACCGCCTGCATACCATCGGCATCGGCGCTTCCAGCTACGCCGCCCGGGAAAAGAATGTCCATGGTCTGATCTACCAGCCGGCCAATTTCGCGTTGCTGCAGGCCATAGCCAAACGTGGTGGCGGCCGGTTCTATCGGGCGGACAATGCCAGCAGCCTTGCCTCGGCGATCCGTGCCATCCAGTCGGCGGAACGCCGGCCGGAAAAGGCCGAACCCCGCTTCGTCACGATCCCCTTGTACGCGTGGCCACTGCTGGCCGGCCTAGTCTGGATCATGGGCCTGCAACTGGGCGCCACGGTGCGGAGGCGTCCATGACGGACATCCTGTCACATCTCGCATGGCGCGAACCGTACTTCCTGTGGCTGGCGCTCTACCCGTGGGCCCACTGGGCGGTACGCGCCTTGCTCGATCGGCCTGGTGGAGCCTATGCCGATGCGCAACTGGTACCGTGGGCGCGGGCCCAAGCTCGCGGCCGGCTGGCGCCGCGGCGCATCTGGCGCCACACGGCATTCGCAATGGCGTGGCTACTGCTCGCCCTGGCTGCCGCAGGACCGAGGGTCGCCCTCACGGACTACGGCAAGAACCGGGAAAACGACACGCAGCTGATGGTGGTGGTTGATCTTTCGAAGTCGATGACGGCGCGCGACATCGCGCCCAGCCGGCTGGAGCGCGCCCGGGTGGAACTGGACGACCTGCTGGCACGGGAGGAGCGGCTCCGGATCGGCCTGGTGGTGTATGCCGCGCGGCCGCATCTGATGACGCCGCCGACGGAAGACAGACAGGTGTTGCGTCGCGATCTGCAGCTGCTGCGCTATGGCTTGTTGCCGACCGAAGGATCGAACCTGCAGGACGCAATCGAGTTTGCGTCGCGGCAGTTTGTCCCGGGCCAATCCGCGCGCGCCGTACTGCTGCTGACTGATGGGGAGACACCGGACAACGGCGCCTCCGCCGATGCGCGGCTATACGATTCGGTCACGGGTCTGGCACAGCAGGGAATCAGGCTGTACGCGCTCGGTGTGGGGACGTCCGAAGGCGCGCCACTCCAGGGGCCGGACGGAGGGTGGCTGCAGTATCGGGGACGAGCGGTCGTGTCGACGCTGCACCAAGACCGGTTGCGCAGGATCGCGCAGCTGGGTAACGGGCACTACGCACCCGTGTCGGACACCGATGCCGATTGGCGGACGCTTTACGATGGCGGTATCCGCTACCTGCACGTCGGCAAACCCGGTCGCCACGGTGAGCAGTCGATCGAATGGCGCGAATACTTTGGCTGGTGTCTCGTGCCCGGCATCCTGCTCTTGTTGGTAGCCGGGATGGAGCCGCGCCGCGTTTCCCCGGTACTGGCTCTACTCCCATGGCTGGCACTGGCCACTGCGGTCATGATGTTGCATCCGCTTGCCGCCCAGGCGGCGCCATCGAACTGGCAGCAGCGCGCCTATAAGGCCTACCGGAATCAATCCTGGGATGAGGCGAAACAGGACTATGCGCGGGTGGCTGGCTACGCGGGCCGCATGGGGGAGGGCAGCAGTGCCTATCACCTTGGCCGGTACGCGGAAGCGGCGGGGCTTTTCACCCAGGCCATCCTGGATGCGGACAGCGATCGCCAGCGCGCACGAGCGATCTTCAACCTTGCCAACTGCCGCTATCGCCTGGCGGATTTCGCCGCGGCGCTTGCGCTCTATCGCGAGTCACTGCGCTACCAGCCGGACAATCGCGCGGCGCGGACGAACCTTGGATTTGCCCAGGCCATGGCCAAAAGGCACCGCCACATCGGCAGGAAGGAAGGTGGCGGAAGGCAGGGCCGGGGTCCGCGTTCGGTAAGGCCGGCACCGGGTGCGGACCTGGGCAACGGCTACGTGGCATTCGAAAAGGGCGAAAAGCCCAAGTCGCCAGCGATCTCTTCGCCCCCTTCCACTCCGCTACCCGGGTCGGACCTGGTGGAACAGGGGATTTATCATTCCCGGCTCGCGGTCCGGAAGGTGACCGAGTACAAGGACCCCTTGTGGCGCTACGCCCCCACGACGCCGGAGCGCATCGCGTTGCAGGCCAAGTCGCTCAAGGTCCAAGAGCAGACGTTGTGGAAACGGATCTTCGAAGCGGAAGAGGGATTTCCCGCGCCGCTTGAAACACCCGAGCCGTTGCCGGACACGCCGCCATGGTAGGTCGCGCTTCCCTCATCCTGGCGCTGTCGGCTGCCTTGTTGGTGCCGGTCGTGGGCACGTGCGCACCGCCGTCGTTCCGGCTCGCGGTCCAGTCCACGGACCTGGAATATGGAAAGCCGATTCGCGTCGAAGTGACTGCGCGCGATCTGCCTGCCGATCTGGCTTCGCTGGATCTTACGCCGCTGGATTCGGAATTCGTTGTCGAGACGCCGAACGACGTAGTGCGAAACGGCCAAAGCAGACTGCAGACCTGGCGCGTCCGACTGTATCCGCGCAAACCTGGCAAATTGCAGATCCCGTCACTGACCTTTCATGGCAGGAAAACCCGACCACTGACCGTGGAGGTGAAACCGGCCGTCGACCAGGCGGACAAGTCGCCGATGAAGGTAAGTACCCAGCTTGGCGATACGAATGTCTGGCTCAATCAAGCCGTGCATGTCACCGTTCAGGTCGATAGCGACAGCCGCTATGCCTGGCTCCAAAGCCCGGCCGCTCACCAGGATGATGTCGAGATCGTGGCCGAACCTCCTGTACGCCATACGGAAACGCACGATGGCCAGGCGCGTACGCAACACCGCATCGGTTGGGTACTGTACCCGCAAACGACGGGTACCATCTCCATTCAGTTGCCGCGTATCGAATACTACCGGGAAGGCGTGGTAACCCGCCGGTTTTATCCGCCCAGACTGGTCCTGCATGTTCGCGCCTTGCCGCCCTTTGTTCCGCCGACCATGCCCATCGGCCGCATGCAGCTCGATGTATCCGTTCCGCATGCCTTGCTTCTGGTGAAAAACAAACTGGATTTTTTCACCCTGCGGATCCACGGCCAGGGTCCGCCCGGGCAGAGGCCGTCGGGCGTGTTGCGCCAGTTGAAGAGCAGTTCCGACATCACGATCTATCCCGCACGCGACCTGGCGGGGACAGGCGCCGTGCACGAAGGCAGGGAACAGGAAGTGGCATATCAGGTGCCGTTTGCGCCGCAGTCCATGGGACGGGTCTCCCTGCCCAGGGTGCGCCTGCAGTATTTCGACCCGGACACGGGAAAGATCGAGACGCAGATCCAGCCCCTGGGGCGGTTCATCGTGCTCGATCAGTGGATGGTGTACGCGGGCGTGATTATCCTTGTGCTGCTTGCAGCCTGGTTCGGCGGTTTCGCCTACCGCTATGGCAAACGGCAGCTTCGTTTGTACACCGCATACCGCAAGGCCAAGTGGGCCTTCGAGCACGCAAGCACGCCCCAGGAAATGCGTTCAGGACTGATGGAAATCGCTCGTGGAGAATGCTGGCCCGGGAACCTCACTCTGGCCGCCTGGCAAGTTCAATGGTCGAGGTGCTATCCGCAACTTTCGTCTGTTTCCGCCACCATTGAGCGGCTGCAGGCATGGCTGTATGGCCGGGCCGAAACGAATCTTCAGGACATTAGGTCTGCCCTGATCGACGTTTGCCAGCGGCGGGTTCCGCTATTGAGGATGCATGCGTTCTCGCAGCGTTGATCCGATCGGGAGCCGAACTCCCCCCGGACTGCGGGGATGTTCACTATCGGATCATTAGCGGCTGTCCGAAGTCCCTGACGGCGAATTCTTGTTCTGCCAGACCGGCGAGTTCCCGTTCCTTCGCCAGCAACTCAATAGGTTCGTCGATATCTTCCGCGGATTGCTGGAAGGTTCCGAAGTGCATGGCCAGCGACTGACGCGATTGCAGATCGATATGGGCCTGGACCGCCTGCTTCGGATCGATGTGCACGAAACCCATAAAGCCGCGCGGACTGTAGGCGCCTATGGGAAGTAGCGAAAGATCCATGGGGCCGAAGCGATCGAAGGTTTGTTTGTAGTGATCCGCATAGCCGCTGTCACCGGCGAAATAGATCTTGCGGCCACCGATTTCGAGCACGAAGCCTCCCCAAAGCGTAGAGAACCGGTCCGTAAGCGTCCTGCCGGAGAAGTGCTGCACCGGTGTGAATGATACGAAGAAGTGGTTGCCCACCTCGGTGCGTTCCCACCAGTCGAACTCCGTAACCTTGTCCATGGAATCCAGTCGCCGGCCCGCGCCCAGACCCAGGCAGATGCGGGGGTCGTCGCGTTGTACAAGCCTGCGGATGGTCGGCAGGTCCAGGTGGTCGTAGTGATCGTGGCTGACGATTATGGCGTCGATCTTCGGCAGATCGTCGAAGCCGATGCCGGGCTTGCGCACACGCCGGGGGCCGATGCGTGAGAATGGTCCGGCCCGGTCCGAATAGATGGGGTCCGTGATGATGTTGTAGCCTGCGGTCTGGACGAGAACGGTGGAATGGTTGATGAGGGTTGCCCGTATTTCCCTTCCCTCAACCCGAGCTGGCGGTGCCGGGCCATGGTCGGTCTCGACCCAGTCCGGCCACAAAGCCCAGGGCGTGTTCCTGCGCATTTTCAGGAACGACCACAGATTGGTGGTCATCTTTCTGTCGTTGTGAAACCGGCCATCTCGAAAGTGCGCGGACCGCATCCTTTCGTCTTTGTAGGATGTACGGCGGAGCCCGAAGCCGGCGAGCAGGGAAGCGAGCACTGTGTGCCTCAGACCGGAGTAGACAAGACTGGCTGCCGCTCGAGCATTCCTGACAGCAGCCCCTCGATCCGGTGCACGAGTCCCGGCAAGGCGGCGCGGATCGTCGGGCTCAGGTCTTCGCCGGCATGACTGGCGTCGATCTCGATTCCGCAGACATAGCAGCGGTCAGGCAGTTCGCCCAGGGCGCGGGCGAGATCGAGCGCCGCCGCGACACCGAAGCCATGGGACGATGTCGTAGATGAATCGCCGTCGATCCGGTGCGCGGCGATGCAATGCAGCGAACCCGGTGTTTGTCCCGTCCGCATTGCGTCGATGAGGATCACGGTGTCCGCATTCTGCCAGTGCGACAGGAGTGCCGATCCCGGACGGTCGAGGACAAGGATTTCAATTTGCCCGGCGGCAGATTGGAGCGCCGGCGCTGCCCGTAGCATTTCCGCTGCAAGCCAGCCGAGACGGTCATCGCCGAAGGGAGAACCAATGCCGATGATCCTGATTCGCGCGCCCACGGTTCACGTTCTCCGTACGCGCAGGTCGAGAAAATGGGTGGCGCAGGAAATACACGGATCGTAGTTGCGTATGGCCATCTCGCCCCGTTGGCGCAGGGTATCGTTGTCCCGGTCCAGGCCGAAGGCCTGCAGGCTCAGGCGCAGATCTTCCTCGATGCGGGCCTGGTTCTGGCTCGTCGGAGGGACGATGCGCGCTGCGGTGACAAGACCCTTGGAGTCGAGGTCGTAACGATGCCAAAGGATGCCCCGCGGTGCCTCGGTGCAGCCGTAGCCGGTGCCGGCCTTCGTGTGTACCTCCACCGCCGGCGTGGTCGTCTCCTCATACGATTCCAGTATCGCGATCGCCTCGTGCACGGCCAGCAGGATCTCCACGGCCCGGGCGACAACGCTGTGGTACATGTTGTGGCTCGGGAACCGGATGCCGGTCTCCTCCAGCACCGTTCGCACCGCATGTGGCAGGCGGTCGAGATTGAGGTTCAGGCGCGCCAGTGGCCCGACGAGATAGGGTTCGCCTTCGAGCAGACTGTGCAGGGCAGTGGAATGGGGTTCCTGGTGCTCGGCAAAATGGGTTTCGTATTCGTCAACGGCGATATCGAGGCCGGCACTGGAAACGATGCGTCCCTCGTTCATGGGGTATTCATTTTCGTGGCGCAGGGCCACGGTCGTGAAAACCTGTTCTACCTGCGGCAGATCGAATCCCGCGGTCCAGCGCACAAGCTCCCCGGCATCGGAAAGCGCAGCGCGCAGCTTGTTCAACAGTTCCTCGGCTTGTACGCGGCCTGGCGCGTGATGGAATCCGCCGACGCACACGCCCACGGGATGGACCGAGCGCGCCCCCAGCAGGTGAATGATGTCATTGCCCAAACCCTGGAGCCCAAGGCCGCGCCGGACCTCGTCCGGGTATTTGCGCGCCATTTCGGTCACGCTGGCAAAGCCGAGAAAATCCGGCGCCGCCAGCATATGGATGTGCAGCGCATGGCTCTGCAACCATTCGCCGCAATACAGCAAGCGCCGCATGGTCCGTACCCACGGGCCCGGATCGATACCGAATACGCCCTCGATCGCATGCACCGCGCTCATCTGGTATGCCACCGGGCAAATGCCGCAGATGCGCGCCACCATGTCCGGCACTTCGGTGTACTCGCGCCCCTCGAGGAATTTTTCGAACATGCGCGGCGGCTCAAAGATGTGCAACTTGAGGTGCTCGATCCGGCCGTCGCGAATGTCCAGCTCCAGGGAGCCTTCACCCTCGACCCGCGCGAGTACCGGAAGCTTGATGGGGATGTTGCGCTCTTCGCTCATTTGTCCTTGCCCTGGCCTGCCTCGGTGAAAGGCGGCGCTCCGCTGTTGATGAAGTGAAAGCGCCGCGCAATGGCATCAGGCATGAGACCGAGACCCTCGAAACGCCGTGACAGGGATTCGGTATTCGCGTTCTCCCCCGGACCGAAGCAGGCATAGCAGTCGCGCCCGAAACGCGGACACAGGGCGCCGCACCCGGTGCGGGTAACCGGTCCCAGGCATGGAAGGCCGCGGGTAACCATGACGCACACCGCCTGTTCGCGCTTGCACTCCAGGCATACCTTGTCCTGTTCAAAAGCGGGTGCGACACCGGATAGCAGATCGCGAATGGCGGCCAGCACCTGGCGCCGGTCCACGGGACATCCCCATAACTCGAGGTCCACCTTCACATGGGCGGCAATGGGTGTGGAGGTGGACAGGCTACGGATGTAGTCGGGTTTTGCGTAGATGGATGTCACCCATTCGTCGGCATCGGCGAAGTTGCGTAGGGCCTGCAGACCTCCACTGGTGGCGCAGGCGCCGATGGTGATCAGGTAATGGCTGTGTTCGCGAATCGCGCGTATGCGCTCGAGGTCGTCGGGTGCCGAGATGCTGCCCTCAACGAAGGCGATGTCCACCTCGGCGTCGGTGGCGACCGGTCCCGCTTCGACGAAATGCACGATATCGACCAGCTCGCTCAAGGTGAGCAGGTCCTCGCCCATGCCCAGGAAGGCGAGCTGGCAGCCGTCGCAGGAAGCGAACTTGTGTACCGCGATTTTCGGTTTGTCTGCCATCAGAACCCCCGGACTCCGAACAAGGGTTTGACCTGCGTGTAACTGAACACTGGCCCGTCCTTGCACACGAATTGGCCACCGCGCTGACAGTGGCCGCACAGGCCCATCGCGCACTTCATGCTGCGTTCCATGCTGAGAAACAGATTGTCCTCTCCCATGCCGCGCGCGTGAAGCTGTTCGATGGCAGCCCTCATCATCCCCTCGGGTCCGCACATCATGGCCACGGCAGTCGAAAAATCCATCTCTACCCGATCGAAGAGGTCGGTGACGTGGCCCACATGCCAGGGCCACAGGGCGGCGCCCTCGTCCGCCGCCACCAGCACCTGGGTCTCGGGTAGTCCACTCCAGTGGGTGTACTGGCTGCGCCAGATGAGATCGTCCGAGTGTTTTACCCCCTGCATGATGACCAGGCGGCGAAACTGCTCGCGCCGCCGCATGACATAGTTGATTACCGACACCACGGGCGCGCAGCCGAGTCCACCGGTAACGATCATCACGTCGCGGTCCTCGGCGAGCTCCAGGGGCCAGCCGCGGCCATAGGGTCCACGTATGCCGAGCCGATCTCCGGCCTCCAGTTGTGCCAGTCCCTTGGTCACGCGGCCGACGGCGCGGATGGTGTGATCAAAAAGGTGTACGTCCTCCGGATCGGAGACGATGGAGATGGGAACCTCGCCCACGCCATACAGGTAGAGCATGTTGAACTGGCCCGGGGCGAAACTGTAGGCCGCATGTTGCTCCGGGTCGGTGAAGCGCAGGCGCAGGGTGAAGATGGTGGGCGATTCCTGAATGCGTTCCACGACCTCTGCCTCCAGCGGACGGTGCGGGTTGGTCATGATCCGTTCTCTCCGCAGATGGCCGCTACCTCTTCGGTGATGTCGATGCCGACGGGACACCAGCTGATGCAGCGGCCGCATCCTACACAACCACTGCGGCCGTACTGGTCATGCCAACTGCCGAGCTTGTGCGTCAGCCACTGGCGATAGCGCTTGGGTGTGTCGTCGCGCAGGGTGATACCGTGGATGTGGCTGTGGCCGGCCGTGAAGCAGGAATCCCACTCGCGCACGTGTTCGCTTTGGGATCCGTCAAGGGAGGCATCGTCCAGCTCACTGTGACAGAAACAGGTGGGGCAAACCGAGGTGCAGTTGCCGCAGGAAAGGCATCTTTCGGCGACATCGTCCCAACGGGGGTGGGAAAGATTGGCGAACAGCGCATCGCGAAGCGTGCGTGACGGCAGGGCCCGGGTTTGCTGTTGAGCCGCCTGTTCGATCTCCCGCTCGGCGGCATCCCGTTGCGCATCGCTCGCCGGCGACAAGGCAAGTTTCGCCGCAATGGCGGCGCCACGTTCACTTCCTTCCTGCAAAAGATAGCCGTCGTCCAGCTCGTTCAGGGCGAGATCGAATCCCTGTTCGGCGCGGGGCCCGTCGCCGGTGGAGGCGCAGAAACAGGTATCCGCCGGATGGGAACAATGCACGGCCACAAGGAACAGGTTTTCACGCCGGGCGCCGTAGTGAGGGTCGGCGAACGGTCCCTCAAGAAAATGCCGGTCCTGTAGTCGCAGGGCAGCAAGATCGCAGGCGCGGACACCGATTACGGCCAGGGGTGTGGACGATACCGGCGTATCGACGAAGCGGATCGTGTTGTCCGGTTCCCGCTCAGCGCGCCACAGGATTTCCTGCGGCGCGAACAGAAAGGGCTTGAGGGCCTGGGGCCCGGTGGCCCAGCTGAAATGGCGTGGGCCCGCATCTATTTCGATGCGATAGGAGCCGGGCGCCTGCCGGTCACGCACGCCCTGCGGCAGTTGCGATGTGTCGCCAAGCTCGTCGTACACGATGGCGTTGTCACGCAGCTGCGGGCCGACGCAACGATAGCCGGCCTCACGCAGCGCATCGAGGAGTGTCTGCAATCCGGCTCGTGGGAGAAACCCGGTGCCCATACTCGCCTCGCCTGGTTCGTGGACAAATTCATTAGAACATATCTCCCCCGGCTGTCGTAGGGACGTCAGCCCCAAAAAGTCGACGGAGCGCAAATGCCGAATTCCGCGGATGACATTCCGGGAGCGTTGGGTTTTGCCGGACAAACGGGCCACCGCCGTCACGGCGACTCGGGTAGATTAGGCCCTGGTGGGGACGACATGGCTTGTCCGCGCCGTGATTGACACTTTCCCGTCACCCGGTGGAGGAACAGGCAGAATGAACAAGACACTTATAATAAAGATCGTGGAGTCGGTGGGGTATTCCCTCGGTCCGGCATTGATTGCGCTGAACATCCTGGATTTCAGGTATGCCCGGCACTCCCACTTCTACTACTACAAGAGCGGAGCCGAGTGGGGTATCGCGATCGGTGTGTTGCTGATCGGACTGGCCTATATCGCCAAGAGGTGGCGCAACTGAAGGATTCGGAGGTTGTTCGCGGGCGGCCCGGGATGCTAAAAGAGGGTACGCATTCCCGGGAGTAAAAGGATGAGACTCTCCGTCTGGTCTGCCGCGCTGGTTCTGTCGCTGCTGCTCACCCCCTCGGTCCAAGCCGCGCGGCCGGACGAAATCGTCACCTTCGATGATGGCCTGCAGGCCGCGGCCTTCTATCCACCGGGATACGGCAGGGACGGCGCAGGCCACAAGTGGCCCACCATTCTGTTTTCCCACGGGTTCGGCGGCAGCGCCCTGTCACAGAACGAATTACTGCGAAAGCTTTCCAGGCTCGGGGTCCTGGCGCTGGCGGTGGAGCACAACGATCCGGTCACGCTGAAACGGATTCCGCCGAAGAAGCGTGACAGCAACTGGAAATACTTTCAGTTCCTGCGCCGCCACCCGTTCACTGAAAAGACCTACGGCTACCGACCGCCCGAGTTTGACCATTTTGTCAGGGACGCCGTCGCCCGCTTCCCGGTGGACACACACAAGGTGATTTTCGCCGGCCACTCCATGGGCGGTTACACCATATTCAATGCCGTGAAATCCTCACCGGTGAAGCCGATAGCATTGATCGCCTATTCCACGGGCGAGGAGACCTACAAGACGGGTCGCCAGTACTTCACATCCGGACAACTGGCTGCCCTACATATGCCTTTGCTGATCACCTACGGCGAGAAAGAACCGGATGCCAAGAAAGGACCGTATGCGGACCAGATCCGCCGCTACTATGGTGGATCCAGTGAGGAAATTATGATCAAGGGCGGAGGCCACCTTTGCTATGTCGACGCGGAACTATGGTGGAAGCAGAAAAAGCGGCACGAACTGATTCAGGCCGTGTTTGCGCGAACCCGGTCCTGGCTCGCGGAAGTTCTCAAGGATCCCGGGATCGCAACTCGCTAGCAGGTTCCCCGCTGGTCACCGGGCAAAGTGACCTCGCGTCCCTCCTGTCATGAGCTCATTGAATTGGAGCCCACTGAGGTGTACCAGCGCTTCGTGATCGCCGGCCTCGAAATACACTTCGTCTTCGTCGAGCAGGGAATCGTCGACAATGCTCTCCAGGTCATAGGCCGCGGCCAGCGCCGGCACGGCGCCGGGTTGGCAGTCGGCAAAAATCGCGTAGACATCGTTCTCGACCGCGAGTCCCACCTGCCGGCCGAGGTCACGGTGGAGTTTTCCGAGATCCACCCGGCGAGTTGAGGGAACGATTGCGAGCAGATAGCCTTCCTTGTCCTCGAGCAGCACGGATTTTGCCACCTGCCGGCCGGAGACGTGCGCAAGCTCCGCCGCCCGCGCCGACGACATCGCGCGTGGATGCTCAACCAGATCGAAGGGTATATGGTGCGAAACAAGATACTGCTCAATGGCACGTGCGATGGTCATGGCACACCTCCTGGCGGTATCGGTCGCCGCTCGCGGGTAGTGACGGGCAGGAAATGGTAAGCCCGCAAGCAACGGAAACACAACGATATCCGTATAAACTTTCTGCTTTCCGCGGGGCCGCAATACACGACGCAGGTCAATCTACATCCCCGGTGCCATCAGGTAGACTAGGGAAATTGCGCAGAGACTGGAGCAAGGCAATGAAGCCGGTGACAATACCCGCCCATTCCATAAGCCGGATTTTCCTGGCCTTTGCGATTGTGAGCCTGGCGTCTTGCGGAAAGTCCTGGGATAACGGCGATTCCATCTCCCTTTCCGGAACCGTGGAGGCGCGGGAGGCGGACCTTTCATTTCAGGTTGGTGGACGCATCGCTACTATCGATGCCGACGAAGGGGCCGCCGTAAAGGCGGGCGATCTCGTTGCCACACTGGATGACACTGACTACAAGTTGGCCTACAAGCGCGCCGGGGCCGAGAATACCGCGGCTGCCGCTGCCGTCACCCAGGCGAAGGCGCATCTGAAATACACCCGCGCCGATCTGGAGCGCATTACCCAGCTCGCGCAAAAGAATCTGGTTTCACCGGATCAGCTCGACCAGGCGAAACTCCAGAACGAAAATGCCGCTGCCGATCTGGATCGTGCCGTGGCGCAGGTGGCGGTGGCGCGCGCGGCCCTGGCGACGGCGAAACGGCAACTGGACTACGTGCGCATGAGCGCACCCAATGCCGGAATGATCAGCGTACGTATGGCCGAAGTTGGAGAAGTGGTACCGGCGGGCAAGACCGTGGTGCGGCTGGCGGAAACCGCCCGACCCTGGATACGCGCCTATATCAACGAAGCCGATCTCGCGCGAGTTCGAGTGGGACAAAAGGCGAAGGTGAAGGTGGACGGCCTGCCGGGGAAGGTCTTCACGGGACGCCTGAGTTTTATTTCTCCAAAGGCGGAGTTCACGCCAAAAACGGTGGAGACCCATGCCCTGCGCGTTGATCTCGTCTATCGCATTCGCGTGGAAGTGGACAATCCGGACGGCGTCCTCAAAATCGGAATGCCGGCGGATATCACGCTGCAGGCGGCGCCGACATCGTGACTACGATGGCCATCGAGGCGCGTGACCTCGGTTTTCAATACGATGGCCATAGCGCGTTGCGGGATATCGATCTTGAGGTGCGGCCCGGCGAGATCTTCGGCCTGGTCGGTGCCGATGGTGCCGGCAAGACCACCTTGTTGCGTATCGCCGCCGGCCAGATGGTCCCCGGGTCCGGGACCATCCGCGTATTGGGGCAGGAGCCGGTCAACCCGGAAGTCCGTGGCCAGCTTGCCTATATGCCCCAGGGTTTCGGTCTCTACCCCGATCTGTCGTGCATCGAAAACCTTTATTTCTTTGCCGATCTTCATGGGCTTGCACGCGCCGATGCCGATACCCTGATTCGTGATCTCCTGCAACGAACCGGGCTTGCCGGTTTTGAAGAACGGCGGGCCGGCAAGCTCTCGGGGGGCATGATGCAGAAGTTGGCGCTGGCCTGTGCCCTGGTGAGCCGGCCGCGCCTGATGTTGCTGGATGAACCCACCACCGGTGTCGATCCTCTTTCGCGGCGGGCCTTCTGGAGTCTGTTGGACACGGTCCGCGCCGAGGGAGTTGCGATACTCTACGCCACGGCGAACATGGATGAGGCGGAGCGATGTGATCGCGTGGGCATGCTGGAACAGGGACGCATCGCCCATCTCGGCACACCGGTGGAATTGAGCGAGACCGGTGCAAACGCTTTGTTGGCGGTGAGCGGGCCGGCAACGCGTCCCTATCGTCGCAAGGTCCAGGAACTGGCCGGAGTGCAGTTTGTCTTTCCCATCGGCCGACGCCTCATGGTGTGGCTGCAGGACGGGAAGGGCGCCAGTGCCTTCGACAAGGAACTGAAAAAACTCAATCCGGATCTGCGGGCGGAGCCGGTTGTTCCGAGCCTGCATGATATTGCCCTGCGGGAACTTGCCGTGGGCGAGGCTTCCGGACGGTAATCTCCCATGGCCGACTCCGCAAGCAGCGCGAAACATAACGCCGCGGAGCAGGTGATCGATGCCCGCGGAATCACACGGCGCTTTGGTGATTTCGTCGCCGTCGACGATATCGACATCAAAGTGTCGGTGGGCGAGGTCTTTGGTTTGCTCGGCGCCAATGGCGCAGGCAAGACGACTTCCATTCGCATGCTCTGTGGCATGCTTGCTCCGAATGATGGCACCATATCCGTGGGCGGTGTGGATATGGTGCATCATGCGCGGCACGCCCGGGCTCAAATCGGCTACGTATCCCAGCGCTTCGCCCTGTACCACGACCTGACTGTGCGGGAAAACCTGAACCTTGCCGCCGGGCTGTATGGTCTCGGTCCCGTGCGAAGGGAAACGCGGGTGGCCTGGGGGCTGGAGCGCCTGGAACTTGAAAGTCTCGCCGGCACGATGTCAGGGACCCTGCCCTTGGGCTACAAGCAGCGACTGGCACTGGCAGCTGCGCTCCTGCACGAGCCCCAGGTCCTGTTTCTGGATGAACCGACGTCCGGCATTGATCCTTTGGCGCGGCAACGATTCTGGGAGCTGATTTACGATCTTGCCGACACCGGCATCGGGATCCTGGTGACAACGCACTATATGGACGAAGCGCTGTTCTGCGATCGCCTGAGTCTCATGCACGCGGGAAGAATCGTCGCCGAGGGATCTCCGGAGGACCTGCTTGCGCGACCGCTGGACACTCCCATCATCGATCTGCGGGCCCCCGACTGCGGACATTGTGCCCGGTTGCTGGAAACCTGGCCCGAGGTGCGCGAGATCATTCCCCACGCGGGCCATTTGCGCATCCGGCTGAAGGCCGGCGAATCCGCCGAAGCAGCGATGAAGAAGATGTATGCCACTGCCAGCAAGGAGGGCGTGACCATCGACAAGCTGGAAGTGGTGGCGCCGCAGCTGGAGGATGTGTTCGTTGGTGTACTGGAAGAGGCCGGAGACACCCGGGAGGTGCCGGCATGAACCTGCAGCACGTGCGGGCCATGGCGCGCAAGGAATGGTGGCATCTGCTGCGCGACCCGCGCAGCCTGGCCCTGATTCTGCTCATGCCCATGATGCTGTTGTTCCTGTTTGGTTACGCCATCCGTCTGGATATCGAGAACGCACCTATCGGCGTGTTGCAGGAGGCAAACGATGCCGCAAGCAGCGAAATCGCCGGGCGCTTCGAAGGGACCCATGCATTTCAGGTGACCCGGTACGCGGACCGGGAGGCCATGTTCGCGGCCTTGCAGCACGGCGACATCTGGGGCGGCGTCATCATCCCGTCGGATTACGCGCGCAAGCTTGCCCGCGGCGACGCACGCATCCAGCTTCTGCTGGACGGGGTTGACGCCAACAGTGCCCGGCTGGTGCGCAATTATGCGATTGCACTGGTGGATAGCTACGCGCTGGATCTCTATGGCGTGGATCCACCGGTCCGTATCGAGGACCGAACCTGGTTCAATGAAACCAAGGAAAGCAAGTTTGCGATCATCCCGGGTGTTATCGCCCTGGTCATGGCGGTCATTGGCGCACTAATGACATCGCTTACTGTTGCCCGCGAGATGGAGCAGGGAAACCTGGTGATGTTGCGCACTACCCATCTCACGCGACTGGAGTTTCTCGTCGGCAAGCTCACGCCCTATTTCGTGATCGGCATGGCGGACCTGGTGGTGGCGGTCCTGGCATCCCAGTTTATCTTCGATGTGCCCGTCCGGGGTTCGTTGATCGCGTTGGCGGTCATGTCGGCGCTGTTTGTCATCGTGGTGATGTTGCAGGGGGCGCTGATTTCGGTCAGTGCCGGCAACCAGATGCTTGCAAGTCAAATGTCGCTGATTTCCACGTTCTTGCCGGCGTTCCTGCTGTCCGGCTTCGTGTTCGCCATCGAGAATATGCCCTGGGTCTTGCAGGTGATTTCCCATATCGTGCCGGCTCGCTACTACGTGACCCTGAACAAGGCTATTTTCCTCAAGGGCGTGTCGCCGTTCCTGCTGTGGACCCAGGGCGCGGCCCTGCTCGCTATTCTTCTGTTCTTTGCCGCCGTAACCCTGCGCCGGTCGAAGAAGCTGGGGCTGTTGTCGTGAGCGCCGCTTATCCCGTCTGGCTGATTCGGCTACGTGCCCTTCTGGGCAAGGAGTTTCGCCAGCTGTTGCGCGACCCGCGCATGCGCTTTTTTGTATTCATTCCCCCGTTGGTACAGCTCGTGATCTTTGGCTATGCCGCCACGTACGATGTGCGCCTGGCCGATGTCGCGGTGGTTGACAGCGAATTGAGTTCCGCGACCCGCGGGATCGTGTCCGACATCTCCGCCAGTGGCCATTTCCGCATCCAGGCCTTCCCCGACATGGCCAGTGCCGCGATTGCGCTCAACCGATCCGACGTACGCGCGATCGTGCGCTTCGATCCGGACTATGCACGCTCGCCCGCGATCCAGATTGTTACGGACGGATCCGACTCCAATAGCGCACAGCTCATCTTTGGCCAGCTGGCACAGACCATACGCGATTCAGTGTTTCGCAGCAGTGGACTGTCACCACCGGTGCAGCTCGAGGAGCGCGCCTGGTACAACCCGAACCTGGAGGATCGCGAGTATTTTATTCCTGGCATCATCGCGAACCTGATGCTGATCACTACCATGATCCTTACCGCTATGACCGTCGTGCGCGAGCGGGAGCTGGGGACTCTGGAGCAGGTGATGGTCTCTCCCTTGTCCAACCTGGAATTCATCATCGGCAAAATGATCCCGGTGGCGACCATCGGCCTGATCGATGTTCTGCTGATTTCGGTGGTCGCCATACTCTGGTTCCACGTGCCCTTTCGTGGCAGCCCGCTGGCCCTGTTCGCCGCCAGCCTGCTGTTCCTGATGAGTTCCCTGGGGATGGGGCTACTGATCTCCGCCTATTCGGGGACCCAGCAGCAGGCCATGATCCTGGCATTCTTTTTCGTCATGCCATTCGTCATCCTTTCCGGATTTGCATTTCCCATCCGCAACATGCCTGAATGGGTGCAGTGGTTCACCTGGATCGATCCCCTGCGCTATTACATCGTGGTCATTCGGGACCTGTTTCTGAAGGGCGGCGGAATCTTCGACCATCTATTCGAATACGGCATGATGAGCCTGTTGGGCGTCGTGTCGATGGGTTTGAGCCTGTTCCATCTGCGCTGATTCGCGAAAAAACCGTCCTGATGCCATGGGGCGCTGCAATCCACGGTCATCGGCGTACAATATTGAATTCCGACGGCCAGATGTCCACAGGAGGTACCGTGTCCGCAAACGAATACCGCAGCGTCGAAGACGTCCTGGCTGCGCTTGCCGATCGGGGGTACGTGGCGAATTTCGAGTACCTGGAGCAAGGGTTTACCCAGGTTGAGACCGGGCGCACATTCACCGCGGATGAGTTGACCATTGTCGAGCATCATCGCTTCGAGGGAGTTAGTGATCCGGACGACGAGTCCATCGTGTACGCAATCGAGAGCGGGGACGGAATCCGCGGGGTGCTTGTGGATGCCTTCGGAACCTATGCCAATCCTGACCTGAGTGAATTTCTTCGCAATGTTCGCACGGCATCGCCCGGCTAGGCTCCGGCCGGTCTAGCCCAGAGAGTTTTCGTGGAAGAAGCGCTGGATCTCGTCAATCTCGGTGCGGTTGTGAATCAGCGCTTCGACGCATTCGGAGTCGAGTTTTTCTCCAGCCATTCTTCGTAGTGCGGCAAAGGCCTCCTCGTTGGACCACGCGTCCTTGTACGGACGCCTGCTGGTGAGCGCATCGAACACATCGGCCACGGCGACGATGCGCGCCTCCAGCGGAATGTCCTGCCCCCGCAGCCCGGCCGGGTACCCTTGGCCGTTGATGGCCTCGTGATGGAACTCGGCAATATTCCTCAGGATGTTCACATGCTGGACGCTGTCCAGCCCGAAATTCTCCAGCACATCATCGATGATTTCCCGTCCCTTGCGAGCGTGGCTTCGCATGATCTCAAGCTCCTCGTCGTCCAGCGCTCCCGGTTTGAACAGGATACGGTCCGGGATCGCCACCTTGCCAATGTCATGCAGGGGCGAGTACATGAAGACATGTTCGACGAAGTCGTCATCCAGGTTGTAGAGTGGTGCCAGTGCATCGGCGATCAGGCGTGCATAGCGGGACATGCGATCGATATGACTCCCCGTTTCCGGATCGCGCAAATGGGTAAACCGGGCCGTGGTCGCGATGGCGGCCACCAGGGTGCGCATGGCGGAAAGTTCGTTGATGACCATGAGTGCCACCATGTGCCCGAACACATCCAGCTGATTCAGGGCGGCGTCAGTGAACACGTCGGGCTGTTTCGAGTTGAAGAAGATGAAGCCGAGAAACACGCCATTGGAGAACATGGGCAGGGTGTAGCTGGCTGCATAGCCGTGGCGCCCGATTCGGCGTGCATGTTCCTTCGGTTCGTCCTCGACCGTGACCATGTTGTTGATCACGCGCGGGCGTCCTTCCTTCAGGATTTTCGCCAGCGACGGGGCCTCGTCCAGCTTCGCCTGATAATGCGAGAGCGGGTCATCCTCTTCGCTGCTGTGCAGATAAGTCTTGAGCTTCGCCGTTTTCGGGTCGTACAGAACCACGGCGATGCGGGCGATGAACGGCAGCTGTTTATGTGCCACGCGGTGAATCTGCACCAGCTTGTCCCGCAAGGGGATGTTGCGGTTCAGGGATTCCAATGTGTCCTGGTAGGTCTCCATCACCGGAAACTCTCCGTATAGTTTTTTTGTGTCCGACTCCGTTATTACTATTTAGTATGGTTGATCTTTTATCGTGTGCAATGAATTTGTGGTATTCGCACATGTGCCCGGTCTCATTTGCCGCGGAAAAACTGGCGGAATACCGGGATTTCGGGAGGGGAGGCGCAAGTCCTCAGCTGGTTTCCGGTGTGTTTTCAAATGAGGCCATGGGTACCGTCAGCGTCGGATGACGGCGGTCCGATTCCCGGTAGGCGCGGATACGTGGGCGCTCCTGGAATACCTGGTACAACGCCCACAATCGGTCGAACGACTGCAGAACATCACTTGTCAGTGCGCGTACCATGTCCAGGGAAACATGGCCGATATAGTCGACAAAGGTATTCCCGCTTCCCATCCACTTTCCATGGGCATTGCTGGTTCCTGCTTCCTGTGAATTATTTGTCATCCTGGCAAATCCCTATCGGCGATGATGGTATTTGCCGGTAGTGAAGAGGGAAGCGTCTTTGTTTTCAGCTGTTTCGCCGCGTATGATCGACCAGCGACATGGAGGTGCTTGCATGCTGGCAACAATCATCAGAATGTTTTTTCGTCGGGCGGCCATGCATGCCTTGAACGGCCGTTATCGCAATCGCGATCGACCGGCCGCAGGGCGCCTGGGCAAAGAGGACGTGCGTGCGATTCTGAAATTGGCCTGGAACCATGCAGATTCCCTGATGCTGCAAGCGGATTTCCCGCAGTACCGGTCACGGGGCAACCGTCTGAATGTATACCTGTGCCTGCTGAGCCTCGCCTGCTATCGCGCGCTACGTGAATATGGATTGTCGGCCCCATGGGCGACGGAACTCTTTTCCGACACCGGCTGGCACATCTACGAGCGAATGGCGAAACTGGTGATTGCTCCATCGCGCCCGTTTACCCGGGATCCGCAAAAGAGGATCAACTTCATGCTGCGGGCATTGATGATTTTTCCATTCAATGAAGATCCGAACGGATATCAGCGCAAGGCGTGGAAGGAAGCGGATCATATGCGCACGGACTGGACCCGGTGCGCGCCCCTCGATTTCATTCGCAAGGCCGGAACCCCCGAAGAGCTGGCGTTTTTCCGGGCCACATGGTGCTGGTACGATTACGCCCTGCCGGGACTGGTTGATCCCCGTGGCGACTACGAACGCCCGCACACCCTTTCCGATGGAGATTCCGTGTGTGATATGCGCTGGTACGGCATCCGCGTAGTCAGTAAGGACGAGATGCTAGACCGGGAATAGTCCGCCAGCAGTAGCTATTTCTTCGGAAGCCGGTCGACGTGATAGAGCATGGCGATCAGAACCATGGTGGAAATTACCATCAGCAGCGGACCGAACAGCCAGAACACCAGTGGTACGGAGAAATAGTAGGCCCGCATGCCGATGCTGTAGTAGTCGCCGGCGCGATTCAGGTGTCGTGCGACGGCGGTGGGATTGATTCCCCGGCCGCGCAGGTCTGCCGGTACATTGAGCTGGTAGCCCACATGGTTGTAGACCCGAACCGACAGGGCAAAGCTGAAGAAGGCGACGAAGAAGTTGGTCACGAGGACCAGCAGCTTCGTTACCCAAAGACCGGCATGTCGTGAGCCCACGATATTCAGGCTATGCCAGGTGGACTGAAGCTTGTCCGCCTGTCCGCTCAGGGTCAGCGTACCCATGATGAGCAGCACGGCAGTGGAGGCGAGACACGTGGCGGCCATGGTGGAGTTGCGCAGGGTTTGTTCGCCCAGCAGGCTTCGCGCCGGATCGGACATGATGCCCTTGACCCAGGCCTGGCGCGCGGCGTGGTTGACCGCCTGAATCGTATAGGCCGGATCTTTCTGCGTCCGGTAGCGAAGGTACAAATGATAGGCAAGCAGCAGCCCGGCGCTCATGAAAAAGCCGCCAATATCCCCGCCATAGTTATGGACCAGGTTGAGGAACGAATGCATAGGTCGTAAAGCCTGAGTCTGGGGGCGTGGTCTCGCCCAATCTCGCTGTCAATGAAGGAATTATAGGTCCAGTCCGGGACGGCGAAAAGGGCGTGAACATTCCGTTGGCGACACGTTAGTGCGGCCTTTTCCACTGGCGCTGGCTCGTTTCAGCTGTGGTAGGCTTTGCGCATTGTTAAGACTCTGTGAGTGAGAAACCGATTTTGCGCACAAGCGACATCAATTGGGTGGGATTCCTGCTCCGCTTCCTTGCCGGGTTGGTGTTGGTGCTGGCCAGCTACAATCCCGATGGGTATTCCTACTTTCACTGGATCAAGAATGATTTTCCTTCCATTGGCGCCGCGCAGGCATTCGTCGGTGTCGCTCTTGTGGTCGGCTGGGCAATCTATGTCCGCGCCGCGCTTCGCTCCCTTGGCGCCATTGGCCTGCTGCTGGCAACGGCGCTGTTCGGCACCCTGATTTGGCTGATCGTTGATCTGGGCCTGATCCCGGTTCATAGCCTGAAGGCCGTGGTTTATCTCGTGCTGATACTGCTGGCGCTGGTTCTGAGTACCGGTTTGTCCTGGTCCCACGTGCGCAGGCGCTTGTCCGGCCAGATGGATACGGACGACGTCTAGACTGCCTGCCCCTTTGCTCCGCCTATCTCCGTTTCGCGGCTTCCCGGGCCCGCCGGATTCGTTCCGCCGTCACCGGGTGGGACGAAATAAAAGAGAATCGCTCCTTTTTCCCGCCCTTGTTTTTTGCCAGCCTTTCCATGAGGTGTGCAAACGCCAGCGGAGATTGTCCGTGTTTCTTCAGAAGCGCAAAGGCATAGTCATCGGCCTCGGTCTCAAACTGGCGTGAATAGCGGGTTTGTGCGAGTACGGTCGGAACACCGGCAACGATCGTGCTCAGGGTTGCCGCATCGCCCGTGATGGCGGTTGCCAGTACCGCCACCGCGGAGTTCTGCATCAGACTGCGCACCGCATGGCGGTGCACCACGTGACCGATTTCGTGGGACAGGACGGCCTCGACTTCCGCGAGATTCCTGGCGTTGTTGACCATCTGGTCCGTGATGACGATGGTGCCGCCGGGCAGGGCGAAGGCATTGGGACCGATGACCGCGGAATTGCGAAACTTCAGATGGAGATACCTGCGTATGGGCAGGCCGGCGCTGAGCTGGTCGAAGCCCTTGAGAATGACCGCCCGCTTTTTCCCTGACAATTTGCTCGGTTCAAACCATCGCTGATCGTCGAGCCAGTTGAGGGAGCTTGCGCCCAGGCGGGCTTCCGTTTCCATGGGAATATGGTCGGCGATCTTCTCCGATGCCCAGGGCAAACCGTAGAAATAGCCGGTCCCGACCATGCCGAACACCAGGGCGATACCCGTCAGGGCGACCGCGACGCGCGATTCCAGCCAGGCGACAATGCCTTCGCTCATGCTCTCCTGGGGGAGCGCATCGAGTTCAGGACCATCGGCGCACTGGAGCTGTCCGCCGTCGGGGAACAGAATGAACCGGTCGGCACCGCCGGTACGCGGGGAGACCTGCAGCCGATCGGTGTTGTAATCCCGGCTATGGCTCGTGGATCGCAGTGTGGCGCCGGTTCGACTGGCCAACAGGGTCGCGGGCACACCCACCGGACGTGTTCCGTCGAACCAGATTCCACTCAGACTGATGTCCGGACTGCTCATAGGGACAGGTCCAGATCGAAGAAGTCTCCCACCTCGGCACCGGTGGCCTGCACCGTATCGGTATGGGTACCGGTGAAGTCCTCCAGATTTCCGTGCAGGAACACGCGCATGTGGTCGGCGCGATACTTCATGGTCCGCGTCACGGCCCACGGAATCAGCAGGCCGGCGGTAGCGAGGATGCCAATGGCATTGCTCACGTACAGGCCCATGAGCCCCCAGGCGCGCAGACTGGATTCAAAGCGGAGAGGGCCAAGGCGGGTCTGGTTCCATACGAGATTAATTCCCCGGCTACGGGTGAAGGCGTAGGCGAGCACGTAGACGACATAAAAAGGAATCACGAAAAGCATGACCGCGTGAGGCGACGTGCTTTTGGTGGCAATCATGATGCCAAGCCCGAAACTCGCTACGATAAAACCACCGAAAAGAATCAGGCCTGCCAGCAGGTACATCTTGAAATATTGTGATCCTTTCAGGGATAGCGAACCGTGCTTGCCGCCATATTCACTGTTGTCCACAATGAAACGGCGAAGGTTGGCAAGCCACCACGGGAAATAGAGCATACCTGCGATATACGTGAAGCCGATCAGCCACGATTTTCCCCACCAGCCAAAGATCACACACAATACGATCAGCGGCACGATGGCGAAGGCGTATAAGACCTTCAGGGCATCGGTTCCGCCACCCTGAAACGCGAATGTCATATTGCGGAAGGCCGAGTAGCGCGCGTTGAATGCGAGCGAGCGCGCCACGACCCACGGCGCGAGAATCGTCGCCGTCACCAGAACATAGGGAAGCAGGGATGAAAAGTAGTGGGTCCCGGCGTAGTAGAAAAGGAACAGTATCGTGGCAATGATGCGCCCACGCAGGATGGGTAAGGGTTGTCCCAAGTACTGGAAGGGCGTGCCGTCGAGTACGGTATGGGCGTAGAAGTATCGTTTCCGGCGAACCTTGGCCCAGGCGGAGAAGATGCCGAGGCTGAGCAGCGTCAGGCAGAGATTGACAGCCCAAACGCGGAAGTAGTCCGCAGCCCGGCCACGAAACTCCAGCGGCAGTTCGCGCACGGTTGGGGCCGCAGGCTCAAGGGGCACGGTCGTCGGAGTCGTGGAGTCGGTCTGCATCCCTGGCTCTTGTTGTGTTCTGACCCTCTTCCAAGCATAGACGATGGTTCGGGTGCCGTCCCCCGGTCGGGACCCTACTCGACGGCCGAAGCAGTCTCCTGGGCGGTCATTTCATGACGGGAATTGCGCATGATGAATACCGCTGGTGCCATGATGGCGAAGGCGACGGTGACGAAGGTGTAGGCATCGAGGAAACCGATCATCTGCGACTGGCGCGCGAGTTCATGCGCCAGAAGCGGTGCCGCGGATTGAGCGGATTGCGTCGACATGCCGATATGGCCCAGATATCGGCCCAGTTCCGGATTGAAGGCGTCGATGTGACTGCCGACATTGTGCCAGGCGATTTGCGTATGGCGCGTCAGTACCGTTGCCACCAGGGAAATGCCGATGCCCGAGCCGATGGTGCGCAGCAGGCTGTACATGCCGGCGGCGTCCGGGGCGTAGCGTTCGGGCAGAGTGGAGTAGGCCAGGGTGGAAAGGGGGACGAACACCATGCCCAGACCCATGCCCTGTAGCAACATGGGAAAGATCACCCACCAGATTCCCATGACCAGGCTGTACTGCGTGGTCTGGTAGGAACCGATCGAGAAGATCACGATGCCGGCCAGGATCAGCATGCGCGCGTCCACGCGCGTAATCAGGCGACCGACGATCATCATGCTCAGCATGCTGGCAAAGCCACGCGGTGCCAGAATCAGGCCGGTCATGATGGTCGGGTAGCCGAGCAGGCCTTCCAGCATCAATGGTTGCAGAAGCATGGAACCGAACAGGCCCAGACCGAGAAACGCCATGAGCCCGCAGGCGGTGGCGAAGTTGCGGTCGGCAAAGATTTCGGGCGCGAACAAGGCGTGGCCGCGGTAGCTGCGAATGTGCAGGATGAATCCGGCGAATCCAACGAAACTGATCCAGGCGGAGAACTGGATCACGGGTGAGGCAAACCAGTCGTCTCCGGTGCCACGATCCAGCAGGAACTGCAGGGCGCCGACCCCCATGGTCATCAGCGCCAGCCCCAACCAGTCCATGTCGCGCTTCTGTTTTTCCGTGTCCGGCACGAAGCGTAGAACTAGGAAAGTGGAGAGAATGCCCACGGGAACATTGATGAAGAAGGTCCAACGCCAGGACAGGACCTCCGTGAGCCAGCCGCCCAGGGTGGGACCGAGTATGGGGCCGACCATGACGCCCATGCCCCAGATGGCCATGGCCTTGCCCCGTTCCTTTGGCGGAAAGGTGGAGACCATGACCGACTGCGCCAGTGGCACCAGAGCCGCGCCGGTGATTCCCTGTACCAGGCGAAAGAATACGATCTCTTCCAGGGTGCCGGACAGGCCACACATCATGGAGGCAGTGACAAAGCCCACGATGCTGATGGCGAAGAAGCGCTTTTGTCCCCAGCGATGGCTGAAGTAGCCGGTGAGTGGCATGAACACACCGGAGGCGACGAGATAGCTGGTCAATACCCAGCTGATCTGATCCGGCGTGGCACTCATCTCGCCCTGCATATGTGGCAGGGCGACGTTGACGATGGTCGTGTCCAGCACCTGCATCACCGTCGCGGCCATGACGGCGACGCTGATCCACAACCGGTTTTCCTTCTCGGTCATTGCGGGGCCGAGTTGGACGCGACCTTGCTATCCGAATCAGTCTTCTGCGTATCGATGGTCACCACGGCGCTGGTCCCGACGCGCAGGGGGTAGGAAGGATTCGGGTTGTCGATGCGTACGCGCACCGGCACGCGCTGGGTCACCTTGACCCAGTTGCCGCTCGCGTTCTGTGGCGGAAGCAGAGAGAAGGCGGAACCGGCGGCGGCACTCACGCTTTCCACGACGCCCTTCATGTGAACCCCGGGATACATGTCCACCTTCACGTCCGCGACCTGACCGGGGCGGATGCGTTCCAGATCCGTCTCCTTGAAGTTGGCGTCCACCCAGTAGCCGGAGTCGCATACCAGCACGAAGGAATCCGTATCCGCCCGGACGACGGTACCGGGGCGCAGACCCAGCTCGCCGATCTGCCCATTGCACGCCGCGGTGACCTTTGTATTGTCCAGTGCCCACTGCGCGTGTTCCATTGCAGCACGCGCCTCAACAATCCGATCGTTGTTCTTGCCCGGTGTTCCGAGTTGTCGCCGTGCCTCGTCAAGCTTGGCCCTGGCAATCCGCAGATCCGCCTGCGCACCCTTGTAGGCAGCCTCGGTGTCCTCGACGCTCTGTTTCGACAGATAGTTCTTTTTCGCCAGCTGCTGCGCACGCTTTTCCTTGGCTGCCGCGTTTTCCAGCAGCACTTCGCGATGATTGACCTGGGCGCGGGCCGAAGCGACCGCCGCCTCCATCTGCGCGACCTGGCGATGCGCCTGGTCCAGCCGCGCCTGGGCCTGCTGCAGTTCCAGCCGGAAAGGTTCAGGATCGATCGCGTACAGCGTGTCGCCCTTCTTGACCTCTTGCTGGTCCACGACATCGATCACCGTCACCCGACCACTTACACGGGGCGCCACGCGAACGACGTTGGCGCCGATGTAGGCATCCTCCGTGCTTGGGTATCGTTGCGACCAGCTGTGATAGCCCCAGATTGCCAGACCACCGACAACCACGGCCCCCGCAACCATTAAGATCTTCTTTCGCATTTCAGTCGTCTCCGCCGCCGTGCAGGCGGTCTGCCTTGTCCTTGACGTGTTGCAGGACGCGTAGCGTGGTTTCCAGTTCTTCCGGTGTGGTGCCCGCAAGCAACTCGGTGCGCAGTGTGGTCGCCACCTTGCGGATTTCCTCAATCACGTTCCGCGCCTTGTCCGTCAGGTGCACCGTCTTGGATCGCCGGTCCTGCTCCGACTCCCGACGCTCCAGCCAGCCATCCTCCGTCATGCGGTCCAGCAGCCGTACCAGGGTTGGCCCTTCTATGCCCACGCGTCCGGCGAGAGTCTTCTGCGTCACGGCGTCGCCATGGCGGGAAAGCTGCAACAGGATGATCCAGCGGGCCTGGCTCAGACCCAGGGGCCGCAGGCGCTCATCGAGCCGGGCGCGCCAAGCTCGCGCGGCCTCTGCCAGGACTGGCCCCAGTTGTTCCCGCACCGCTTGCATGGGAATATATCGTACCCTATTAGATAGGAAGCTATCTATTGTCCGCCAAAATGGCGGGCGGGGCAAGTGGAGCCGTGCTTAGAGCTCGTATTCCTGTCCCAGGGTGGGCAGTTCGACGTGGGTATCTTTCAGCAGGCCGGCGAAGTGTTCCATGGTTTCCTCCTCGCCGTGGACCAGGAAGGTCCGGGGCGCCCGGGTGTGGCTGTGCCAGGCAAGGAGTTCCGGCTGGTCCGCATGGGCGGAAAAACCGTTGACCGTATACACACTCGCGCGAACGGGAATTTCTTCGCCGAAAATGCTGACGTGTTTGGCGCCGTCGATAATGCGGCGTGCCAAAGTGCCGCGGGCAGCGAAGCCGACAAACACAATGCTGGAGTCTTGGCGCCAGAGGTTGTGTTTCAGGTGGTGTCGAACGCGTCCCCCGGTACACATGCCGGAGCCGGCCATGATCACGGCGCCACCGTTGATGCGGTTGATGGCAATGGACTCGGCGGTCTCGCGTGTGAAATGCAGGCCGGGCAGATCGAACGGATCACCCCCGTTTCGGAACATCTCTTCCGTTTCCTTCTCGTAGCAGTCTGGATAGCGGCTGAAGATCTCCGTTGCCGAAATCGCCATTGGCGAATCCAGAAAAGTCTGCATGGAGCCTGGCAGGCGTCCGGAACCGATCCCCTGGTGCAGGTAGAACAGGATCTCCTGGGCGCGTTCGAGGGCGAAGGTCGGGATTACGACATTGCCGCCGCGGCGAAAGGTGTCGTCGATCGCCTCGTAGAGCTCATTCACGGTGGGCGCGATTTCCTTGTGCTTGCGATCGCCGTATGTAGTCTCCATGACGACGACATCCACCTCCGGCGGAATCGCGGGATTGCGCAAAAGCGGTCGCCCGGCATTTCCGAGATCACCCGAGAACAGTACGGTGCGTGTTACCCCGTCTTCTTTGAGTTCAAGCAGGATGCTTGCGGAGCCAAGAATATGCCCGGCATCGATATAGGTGGCGCGTATTCCGGGGGCCAAGTCCAGCGGAGCCTTGTAGTCGGCGGTTCGACCGAAGCGGTCCAGTGCGTTGAGGGCATCCAGCTCCGTATACAGCGGCTCGATTTCCGCGTGGTGGTTGCCGCGACGCTTGGCCCGCCGGCTGCGGTAGCGCGCCTCTTCCTCGTTGAGATGTGCCGCGTCCAGCATCACCAGGCGCGCGAGTTCGCGGGATGCCGCCGTGGTGATGATCTCGCCACCAAATCCGCGTTTTGCCAGTAGTGGCAATCGACCGCAGTGATCGAGATGGGCGTGGGTCAGGAGAACCATGTCGACCGATGAGGGATCGAAACCAAAGGGTTCCGCGTTTTCCTCGTCCAGTTCCCGACCGCCCTGGTACAGCCCGCAATCGACAAGGATCCGCTTGCCGGAGCATTCGACCATGTGACAGGACCCGGTTACGCCGCGATCGGCGCCATGAAAGGATATTTTCAAGATCGTTGCTCCAGATTTATAGTTTCTTTCAGCCTTTTGGAAACAGATCCGAACCGTTGATCCTGTGCCAACGCACGATTCCGTCCCAGATTTCCTCGGCGGTCTCCGCGAACCAGAACAGTTCCCGGTCCTCGGGGTCGATTACACCCTCGTCCACAAGAAAATCCATGTTGATGGCCCGTTCCCAGTACTCGCGGCCCACCAGGATCACCGGTACCGGGGCGATCTTGCGCGTCTGGATCAGGGTCAGGGTCTCGAACAGTTCATCGAAGGTGCCATAGCCTCCGGGGAAGGCCACCAGCGCCCGCGTTCGCAGGAGGAAGTGCATCTTGCGCAGGGCGAAGTAGTGAAAGCGGAAGCACAGCTCCGGGGTAATGTAGGGATTGGGGTACTGCTCATGGGGCAGATTGATGTTGAGGCCGATATTCTTGGCGCGAGCATCAAATGCGCCGCGGTTGGCGGCCTCCATCATCCCGGGTCCTCCCCCGGTCATGACCACCAGCAGCCCGTCCCCGTGGCGGCGGCCGGCATCGCCGGCAAGGTGGCCAAACTCGCGCGCGATATCATAATAATGGCTTTTCGCCAGGAGCCGCTCGGCCACGGCGAGTTGCCGCTGCAGGTCCGGGTCGTCCGGCTGTTTTTCGAGAGAGTGGCGCAGGGAATTCACATGATGTTGCGCAGCCGCCGGCTCACGGATGCGTGTACTTCCAAATACCACTACCGTGTGCCTGATATCGTGCTGCTGCAACAGCAGTTCCGTCTTCAGATAGTCCAGCTGCAGGCGGAGCCCGCGGGTGTCGTAGCGGGTAAGAAATTCGATATCCTCGTCGGCCGGGATGTAGCTGGGACTCTTGAGGATCGCGCGCACGCGGTCAGGCGCATCGGGGTCTTCGTGGGTCGGCTTGGGGCGGTGCCAGGGAAGGGGTTTCTCCCGCCGTTGCGGGTGCGGCGGTTGCGGTATCTCGGGACCTGAAATGGATTTTCGCTTCGGCATCGGCGCATCAAATCACACGCGAGATTCCGGTTCAATTACCAACGCGCCCCGGCTCGGGGTGAGGGTCATGTTGAGGATCCGCCTTCCGCGGGTGTGTGCTTCTCCAAGGTCACCGCCCGTTCGCAGGCTTCCCCCAGGGTCAGGCAGCACTCGAGCATGCCCGATGTCTGGCGCAGTCCCGCCCGGTACAGCTTGCGATAGATCCGTGCATTGAGATTGGCGATGATCACTGCCACCCGGGCGTGGTTGAGCCGTTTGACCAGGGAATCCAGGGCGACGATGCCTGTCATATCCACCATGGATACGTCCGCCATGTCGAATATGACCAGCCTGACCTCAGGATTGAGGCGCTGAATGACGCTGGCCGCCTTCTCCGCGGCACCGAAAAACAGCGGGCCATTGATGTCATAGATTGCGACCGAGGAAGGAAGTTCCTCGGTATGAGCGTGTTCATCACGCCGCACCAGGGCGACATCGGTCAGACTCATCATGCGGCGGACGAAGAGAATGGAGGCGAGCACCACTCCGGCGGCGACAGCGATGACCATATCGAAAACGACTGTAAGAAAAATACAGGTAAGCAACACCGCAACATCGGACCGTGGCGCTACCCTTACAACATTGACCACGTGTCTTGCCTCGCTCATGTTCCACGCAACAACCATCAGCAGGGCTGCCAGCGCGGCCATCGGCAGATAGCCCAGCAAGTCGGCAAACACCACGACGGTCAGCAGCACCACCCCGGCGTGAATCACGGCCGAGATCGGGCCGTGGGCGCCGCTGCGGATCGAGGTCGCGGTCCGCGCGATGGCGGCAGTCGCGGTGATCCCTCCGAAGAATGGTGCAATCACATTGCCCAGGCCCTGGCCGACCAGTTCGGCATTGGGGTCGTGTCGTGTTCCGGTAATGCCGTCGGCGACTACGGCGCACAGCAGGGATTCGATGGCTCCCAGCATGGCGACGGTGAATGCCGACGGCAGCAGCTCACGGATGAGGCCTATGGAGATGCCGATGGGGTTGCCATGCGCATCGGGCAAGTGCCAGGGCCAGTCCGGTATGGGAGGAAACGGAGGTATCCCATTGCCGTTTGCACCGTCCACCATGTAGTGAAAACGGGACGAGATTGTTGCCACCTCGAATCCGGGCCAGATCCGGTGGGCGAGGTAGGCTGCGAGAGACCCGATCACAAGTGCCACCAGGTGCCCCGGGATGCGGGTCTTGAGTCGTGGCCACAACACCAGTACCGCAAGGGTGATGGAACCGATCGCAATGTCAGGCCCATGCGCGGAGGGGACGGCCCGAATGAGTGCGCCCACCTTGTCCAGGTAGTGCTGGGGGTGCCCCGCGAGGGTCAGGCCCAGAAAATCCTTGAGCTGAAGGGTGGCGATGACGATCCCGATACCGGCGGTGAATCCCGCGGTCACGGGATAGGGAATGAATTGAATCAGCCGCCCCATCCGCGTGGCGCCCATGGCGACCAGGATCAAGCCGGCCAAGACCGTAGTGAGGAGCAATCCACCGAGGCCGTGGCTTTGGGTAATGGGCAGGAGGATGACCACGAACGCGGCGGTCGGCCCGGAAATGGAAAACCGCGAGCCGCCCGTAAGCGCAATAACGACTCCCGCGATGATCGAGGTATAGAGGCCATATTGGGGCGGGACCCCGCTGGCAATAGCAAGGGCCATGGCCAGGGGAACGGCGACCACACCCACGGTAATCCCCGCAAGCAGGTCGCCTCGCATGTTGGCGCGGCTGTAACCACCCGCGAATAAGTCGATGATTGCCGTAGCGATCGGCCAGCGGGCTTGGGAATTATTGGAGCTGTTCACGGTCGAATTCCTGCAAAGGCAAGGTCGCCAAACCGGGATGACAGGTAATGTGGCACCGACTGGCGGTCATCCATTCCCGGTGTGGAACGGATGTTCTACCATACTAAACGTGTTAGGATTTTTCACCAAGGTATCTGGTGGAAATCAAGGATGGGTTGCAGCAATGCCGCAGAAATCAATCCGCTACTTGTATGATCGGATGGTTGACGGAATCGTCCGTATGTCCCAGACGAGGACGAACTACTGGGCAGAACTGGTAGTCGACGCCTCCATTGTTGTCGCTTTCGTTTCCTATGCGATCCTCAGCCATGCAGTGGGTCTGTTCGCAAGCCTGTTGATCGTCGTGGGCGGTCTGTTGATATTTTCATTCATTGAGTATTTCTTTCACCGCTGGCTCTTCCATGGGCCGGTGAGGATCCTGGAACGGGGACATAGCGCCCATCATGCAGAGCCCCTTGGCTACGATTCGCTACCGTTTTTTCTTCCCGCCCTGGTAATGATCCTGTGGGTTGCCGTGTTCGGCCTGGTTCTGCCCCTAGCCTACAATTTGCTGCTCACTGCCGCTGTCCTTTCTGGTTACATAATCTATGTGCTTGCACACTTTTCCATTCATCATTGGCGGCCGAAAAACCGGTACGTGCGGAAATGGGCGGCCTACCATCATATTCATCACCACCATCCGGAATATAATTTCGGTGTGACTACTCCGCTGTGGGATATTGTGCTTGGTACCCGATACCGCTCAAAATACAAGCGCGCCTTCTAGCAATTGAATCGAATCCCGGCGAGGCTGCTCCATTACCGGGATAGCTGCACCTGACTTTTTCATTCGCAAGGGATTGCCATGAAAGTCTATATCGTTGCCGGTTCCATCATTTCAGTCGCAGTTCTACTCGTCTCCAGCCATATACAGGCCTGGCGCCTCGGTCGCATGGAAGTGCGGGCGAAGTACGATCATCTTGTGATCAAGCACCGCGAGCGGGAATCGGAACTGCTCGCCTCACTCCAGGAAGCGCGGGAAGCGCGCAAGGTGGTGTATCGTGAACATATTCGGACAATCAGGGAAGTCAGTGCACCCTGTCTTGATCATCCTGTGCCTGAGTCTGTTGCCGGTCTCCTGCGGAAACCCGGCGGTAGTTCGACCGGATCCACAGCTGATCCGGGACTGTAGCTTTCCCGTTCTCGAGGCGGGCCAGACCACCTTTCGGGATGTGGTGGAGCTCGCCGAAAGGCGGGGTGAGGCTTTGACTGAATGCAGCGGAAGAATGCGCACCATTCGCAAGAGTTTTGGCGCCGATCAGTAGCCCGGCAATGATCTCCATCATCGCACTGGCTTGGTCGACCGGAGCGAGTCATTTCAGACAGATAGTGGCCTGTTCTTCCAACCGCCCGGGCTGGCGCCGTTCGCTCTATGATGTTTTCCGCCCTGAGTGCCGGGGACGGGGCAGCTTTTCCGCACTCTACTCTATTATAGATACCGATCCACGTTCAGCGCGTGCAAGATTCCGCTTCCTGCGTGATCCAGGGCCTTCAGGAGTCGTCGGAATCCCAGTCGGCGCCATCGTCCCCGTCGTCCACGTCATCCGGGATTTCCGAATCATCCGTATCGGGATCGATATCACTGAGCATGGTTTCGGCACTGGTCTTGCGGGGGCGTACGCGCTCAACTGCGGCCGAGGATTGGGACCCCCGTGGCGAGAAGCCGGAGAGGGCGGCGACGAATGCGGCCTGTAGTTCATCAACGATCACTTCCTCGCCGGGTTCAAACTCGCGAAGTTTCGGTTCCACCAGATCGCGCCGGTACTCGAGGATGGCGTCGCGCTGAAGGTTGAAGAGATAGACCGTGGCTGTGTTGCCCGTATCCAGGTTCGGATCCATGGCGACCGGCGAGCTCTTGGCTCCCGCATCGAGGAAGCCATACCACGCCGAACCTTTTTTCGCTGCCGATCCGCCCATATTCAGGACACTCGCCGTCGAGGGTTGTTGACGTAGCCGAAGTCACCGGCTTTTTTTGCGGAATGATATCCGCGTTTTCCCGCTTGTCCAGTATTTTTTGCGGCCCGGCCGCCGGATGCCCCGCAGCAGCTTTCTTGCCGCGCGCCGGTTGATTCGGGTCAATGCACTGTCATGCGATGAGCACCACTATGGGTGGCGAAAACCGGTGCGGGCCAACCGCGTCCAATTGCCCCCGGGGTGCGACTTACGTGTCAAAACCGCGTTACAACGTCCTGGCCATCAACACTGGCAGTTCCTCGGTTCGCCTGGGGCTCTACCGCTCCGGGCCGACCCTGGAGTGTGTGGCCAGCCGCCATTTGACCGGCGAAATTGATGACGCGGAAAGCCTCCTGGCCCGCTTCGTCGGCGATGCTGGCCAGGCAAGGCCGGATGTACTTGTGCACCGGGTTGTTCACGGAGGTGAGCGATTGCGCGAAAGCACCCTGATCGACGCGCAGGTGGAGCAGGAAATAGAGCGCTGTGCCATTCTGGCGCCCCTGCATAATCCGCGCGCCTTGCGCTGGATCCGGGGCAGCCGGTCGCTGCTGGGCGAGCGTACGCCGCAGGTGGCGGTATTCGATACGGGATTCTTCCGTGACTTGCCCGAATTTGCATGGCGCTATGCCTTGCCCCGCGAGATGGCCGACAAGGAGGGGCTGCGTCGCTACGGCTTTCACGGCATCGCCCACCGCGCCCTCTGGCAGCGTTGGGCGGAGCTTGTGCCGGAGATGGCCGGCATGGCGCGCGTGATCTCGTTGCAGCTGGGTTCCGGCTGTTCCGCAAGCGCGATTCGCGCCGGCGTTCCGGTAGACACGTCCATGGGTTTTTCTCCAACGGAGGGACTGATCATGGCCACGCGCAGCGGGGACGTGGATCCGGGCCTCGTCACCTGGGTGGAGCAAGAAAAACGGATGGATGCAGCTTCGATTGAGAAGCTCCTGAATGAGGAGTCCGGCCTGCTTGGAGTCTCCGGCATCAGCAGCGATATGAGGGAATTGCTTCAATCCGCGGAACCTGCCGCGGATATCGCCATCGAAATGTTTTGCTACCGCGCGCGCAAATACATCGGTGCCTACTCCGCGGTTCTCGGGGGTGTCGATGCCATTCTTTTCGGCGGCGGTATTGGCGAACACGCCCCGCAGGTACGAGAACGCATTCTGCGCGGGCTCGACTTTCTCGGTGTGTCTCTGGAGCGCCGGCGCAATCTCCAGGCAGTCGAGGGTGAACACGCGCTTCATGACGTTGTCGGCACGGTGCAACTCTGGACAATCCCGGTGGACGAGGGGACACAGCTGGTGCGCGAGGCATTGGGCGTGGTGCAGAAACAGGTCGACACAGAATCCGGGCACAGGAGGGCGAAATGAAACAGGAAACAACTGAACGACCGGAATCGGGGATCGCAGGCAGCGAGGGCCCGTTGACGGCGACGGAACTGGATCGCATCCATGCCTATTGGCGTGCTGCCAACTATCTTTCCGTGGGCCAGATCTACCTGATGGACAACCCGCTGCTGCATGAGCCCCTGGTCCTGGACCACATAAAGCCGCGGCTTTTGGGGCACTGGGGAACCACCCCGGGGCTGAATTTTCTCTATGCGCATCTCAATCGCATGATCCGCATGCGTGATCTGGATATGATCTATGTGATCGGTCCCGGCCACGGCGGCCCCGCGATTGTCGCCAATGCATGGCTGGAGGGCACCTACAGCGAGGTCTATCCCAATGTCTCGTTTGACGAGGAAGGGATGCGCCACCTCTTCCGGCAGTTCTCCTTTCCCGGCGGGATTCCGAGCCATGTTGCGCCCGAGACTCCGGGCTCCATTCACGAGGGCGGCGAACTGGGGTACTCGATTGCCCATGCCTATGGTGCTGCGCTGGACAATCCCGACCTCATCATCGCCTGTGTGATCGGCGATGGCGAGGCCGAGACCGGTCCCCTTGCGACCGCCTGGCACTCGAACAAGTTTCTCAATCCTGCCAGCGATGGAGCGGTGCTGCCCATACTTCATCTGAATGGATACAAGATCGCCAATCCGACGGTGCTTGCGCGCATTTCCCATGAGGAGTTGAAAGATCTGCTGTGTGGCTATGGCTACGAACCGCATTTTGTCGAAGGGGACGATCCGCGCCTGCTGCACCAGCAGATGGCGCGCACCATGGAACAGGTATTCGACGAGATCGCCGACATCCAGAAAAAGGCGCGCAGCGGCGCTGAGGTCCAGCGGCCGCGTTGGCCCATGATCGTGATGCGCACCCCCAAGGGGTGGACGGGACCCAAGTTCGTGGACGGAAAGAAGACCGAGGGTTCCTGGCGATCTCACCAGGTGCCACTGGCCGGCCTGGCAAGCAAGCCGGAACACCTCAAGCAGCTTGAGGAATGGATGCGCAGCTATCGGCCGGAAGAACTATTCGATGATACCGGTTGCTTGCGTGAGGACCTGCGCTCATTGGCTCCCTCCGGCGAACGCCGCATGAGCGCCAATCCCCACGCCAATGGTGGCCTGTTGCTGCGCGATCTCCGCGTCGTGGGGCCGGACGAGACCGCGTCCAACCGCCTGACCGCCCTGTTCGAGGTCACGGACCGCGACTGGATGGCCCGCCGGGAACCGGATGACGACCATCTTGCCCCCGATGGACGGGTTATGGAGATCCTGAGTGAGCATACCTGTCAGGGATGGCTGGAAGGCTACCTGCTTACGGGGCGGCATGGCCTGTTTTCATGCTACGAGGCCTTTATCCACATTGTCGACTCCATGTTTAACCAGCATGCAAAGTGGCTCAAGGTCACCAGCAAGGAGATTCCGTGGCGTCGACCGATCGCGTCATTGAACTACCTTCTGACATCCCATGTCTGGCGCCAGGATCACAACGGCTTCTCCCACCAGGATCCCGGATTTATCGATCACGTGGTGAACAAGAAGGCCGACGTCATCCGGGTCTATCTGCCACCCGACGCAAACACCCTGTTGGTGGTGGCGGATACCTGTTTACGTTCCCGTAATCTTATCAATGTTATTGTTGCCGGAAAGCAGCCCGAGGCACAGTGGCTGAGTATGGATGCGGCGATCAAACACTGCAGCGCGGGTATCGGAATCTGGGAATGGGCCAGCAACGATCGCGGCAGCGAGCCCGATGTGGTCATGGCCTGCGCCGGTGACGTGCCCACACTCGAGACACTCGCGGCAGTAGCGATTCTGCGACAGCAGTTTCCGGAGTTGAAAATACGCGTGATCAATATCGTTGACCTCATGACCCTGCAGCCCAAGGAGGAACATCCCCACGGGCTGTCGCATCGGGATTTCGATATATTGTTCACCAGCGACCGCCCCATCATCTTTGCCTACCACGGTTATCCATGGCTCATTCACCGGCTGACGTATCGCCGTACCAACCATGACAACCTGCACGTGCGGGGATACAAGGAAGAGGGGACCACGACGACGCCCTTCGATATGGTGGTGCGCAACGATCTGGACCGTTTTCATCTGGTGGCCGACGTCATCGACAGGGTTCCGGGTCTTGGCGATCGGGCCGCCTATACGCGCCAGTATGTACGTGACAAACTCGTGGAGCATCGCGAGTATATACAAGAGCACGGAGAGGACATGCCCGAGATCCGGGACTGGAAATGGGAGCAAACAGAATAGGGACTGATATGCGCACGGGATCCGACTGATGCAGCCCTGGTTGCAGCGCTTACCGCCGGAGCTTGAAGGCTTGACGGATCTGGCCTTGGATCTGCGCTGGACCTGGAGTCACGCGGCGGACCAGCTGTGGCAGGGCCTGTCTCCCACCGTCTGGGAACGCACGGAAAACCCGTGGCTCATCTTGTTGAGCCTGTCGGATCGGCGCATTGCCGAACTGGCAAACGACCAGGGGTTTCGGGCGCAACTCGACGAGATCCTCGCCGCTCGTGACGAGTACCTCAACGGATCGACCTGGTACAAGGAGCGTTTCCCCGACCCCCCCGTCGGCGGCATTGCCTACTTCAGCATGGAATACGGTCTTGGGGAGGCCTTGCCTCTGTACTCGGGTGGGCTGGGGGTGTTGGCGGGCGATCACCTCAAGACCGCGAGCGATCTGGGCCTTCCGTTGACGGCCGTCGGCCTTTTGTACCAGGAAGGCTATTTTCGCCAAATGGTCGGTGCCGATTGCCGCCAGGTCGAGATCTATCCCTATAGCGAACCGTGGATGCTTCCCGTCAGCCGGGTACACGACGATGACGGCGGCCCCGTGAGCATCAGCCTGGAACTGCCCGGCCGGGATCTCACGCTCCGGGTATGGCAGGCGCGGGTTGGCCGGGTGGATCTGTTTTTGCTCGATAGTAATGATCCCTTGAATGGCCCGGCCGACCGGGGCATCACGGCCAAGCTTTATGCCGGTGGCCAGGAGATTCGCCTGGTGCAGGAGATCGTGCTGGGCATTGGTGGCTGGCGCGTTCTGCGCGCCCTGGGGCGGAACGTGGAGGCCTGTCACCTGAATGAAGGCCATGCCGCCCTGGCGACCATCGAGCGGGCCCGCGACTACATGCAGCAAGAGGGTCTGGGTTTCCGCGAAGCCTTGTGGGCGACGCGTCCGGGCAATGTATTTACCACCCACACGCCGGTCGCGGCCGCCTTCGACAAGTACCCGCAGGAACTGATCGCCAAGTACGGTCGAACCTATGCGCAGGAGATCGACATCAGCGGATCCGAACTCCTCGGCCTGGGTCGCGTTGATCCCCTTGATAAGTCAGAACCCTTCAATCTGGCGTATCTCGCTGCCCGAACCTGCGGTCGCGTCAATGGCGTCAGCCGTCTTCACGGCGAGGTGAGCCGGCGGATCTTTCATGTATTGTATCCGCGTTGGCCGGAATCCCAGGTTCCGGTCTGCCATATTACAAACGGAGTCCATGTACCTTCCTGGGACTCCCCATGGGCAGACGAGATCTGGACAAGGACCTGCGGAAAGAACCGCTGGATGGGTATGGTGGATACTCACGCCGAGGCCATCCGCGCCCTGGATGACGAAGCCATCTGGACCATGGTGGGCGAAGAGCGGCACGATCTGGTTCGATATGCCCGCGAGCGCCTTGCGCGGCAGCTGGCCCAGCGCGGCGAGCCCGACGAGATCATCGGCGAGGCGGCGAACCTTCTGGATCCCAACGCCCTGACCATAGGCTTCGCCCGGCGCTTCACCGAGTACAAGCGCCCGAATCTCCTGCTGCGCGATCCGGAGCGGTTGGCGCGCCTCCTGTGCGACCGCGACCGGCCTGTGCAAATCATTGTCGCCGGCAAGGCGCACCCGGAAGACGAGGTCGGCAAGGACTTTGTGTGCGAATGGACCCGTTTCGTGGGCCGCCCCGAGATCCGCAACCACGCGGTATTCCTGGAGGACTACGATATCGCCCTGGCACAGGAAATGGTTCAGGGCGTGGACCTGTGGATCAATACGCCGCGGCGGCCGTGGGAGGCATGTGGGACCAGTGGTATGAAAGTGCTGGTGAATGGTGGCTTGAACCTGTCGGAGCTGGATGGCTGGTGGGCCGAGGCCTATCGTCCGGAGGTGGGCTGGGCCCTGGGCGACGGCAAGGAGCATCCGGCGGGGGACTGGGACAGGCGCGAGGCGCAGGCCCTGTACGAACGGCTGGAACGGGAGATCGTTCCCGCATTCTATGACCGGGATGCGAGTGGCATCCCCCGGGACTGGGTTCGGCGCATGCGTACCTGTATGGCGGAACTGGCACCCCAGTTCAGTGCCAACCGCATGGTGCAAGAGTACGTGGAGGATGTTTATGTTCCCGCGGCCGCCTCCTTCCAGCGGCGGGCCCACCGAAACGGCAAGTTCGCGCGCGAACTGCATTCGTGGGAAATGAGCCTGCGGCATCACTGGCCCGATATTCACTTCGGCAGCATAGACACGCGCAAGGAAGGTTCACGGCTGCACTACAGTGTACAGGTTTATCTTGGAGATTTGGCTGCGGACATGTTGGAGGTACAGCTGTATGCGGAGCCGGGCGACGACTCGGGGGAATTCTGCGAGCCGATGAACCGGTTGGCCGCGATCAGCGGGACGGTGAACGGTTTTGTCTACGGACTGGAACTGGATGGGTCGCGCCCTGCGTCTGACTATACGGCGCGCATTGTTCCAAAGCACGACGAGGTTTCCGTACCGCAGGAATTGCCGTTGATCCTGTGGCAGCGCTGACCGGTGTGGGCCGGAGCCGGAAGCGCCATGCGGCGATCTCCGGCGGGAGGGTTCAATTATTCAGGGACGACGTTTGCTGCCTGCAGCCCCTTGGGTCCTTCCTGGATTTCGAACGACACCTTCTGACCATCCTTCAGTGTCTTGAATCCCGAACCCTGAATGGCGCTGAAGTGCACGAACACATCGTCGCCGCCATTGTCCTGGGCAATAAAGCCAAAGCCCTTCGATTCATTGAACCACTTCACCGTGCCTGTGAGCATTGCCAAATACCTCGAACTCAAGTTGTCGCCAATTTGCCGCATGCAGCCTGGGGCGTGATCCTGCTGTGGGGTACACCGTGTGGGGAGTATCACCGACAACGACACAAACTGCATTGCGATTCAGTTTACTGTAACTCCCTACGCGACGCTATAAGATCTTTCCCGAAATCGTCACTATCAAAGTACGGGGATTTTACATTCGTGCACGCAAAAATCGGGCCGGCGGCCGGTTCCATTGGCCATTGTTGCTCCCGGAATTCTGACTTAAATTTGTATGCCCGATTTCACGAAGGAGGTGAGAAATGAGGACCACCGCATTTGCATTGCTGGCCGCCCTGCTGGTTCCCGCAGCGACTGTGCATGCGGCACTGCATAGTGAAACCGTCAGCTACAAGGCGGGCAATACCACAATGAAGGGTTACCTGGTTTACGACGATCATTTCAAGGGACGTCGCCCCGGCATACTGGTTGTGCACGAGTGGTGGGGACAGAACGAATACGCGCGCCATCGTGCCCGCATGCTGGCGAAGCTCGGCTATACCGCCCTCGCAGTCGATATGTATGGAAACGACAAGGTGGCCCATGATCCAAAAACGGCAGGAGCCTACTCCGGCGAGGTCAAGAAGGATCCGGCGGCGGAGAAAGCCCGTTTCCTGGCGGCATACAAGCTGTTGAAGCGGCAGCACACGGTGGACCGCAAACGGATCGGTGCAGTCGGCTACTGTTTTGGTGGCGGCGTCGCCCTGGATATGGCGCGTCAGGGAGTACCGCTGAAGGGTGTGGTCAGCTTCCACGGCACACTCGGCGGCTTGCAGCCCGCGCTGAAGGGGAAGGTTACGTCCAAGATCCTGGTTCTGACAGGAGCAGCTGACCCGTTCAACCCACCGGAACGGGTCGCCGGTTTCGAGAAGGACATGAAACAGGCCGGAGCGGATTTCCGGGTGATCAGCTACCCGGGGGCCAAGCATGCCTTCACCAACCCGGAAGCCACGGCTTTGGGCGAGAAGTTCAAGATCCCGATCGCCTACAACGCTGCCGCGGACCGTGAGTCGTGGGCGGAAATGAAGAAGTTCCTTTCCGGGCTGTTCGGATCCTCGTCCTGATTCGGCCGCGGTCGTCTATACTGTAAGCAAGACCACCCGGACGCGGAGTTCATGGTCCGCGTCCGGACGTTTTGTTTGGAGGAAAAGTGACGACTTCGGGCTACACGTTCATCTTTGGAAAATGGGATCGCGACGCGGACGACATCCGTCTGGTGCGTGACCAGGTCTTTCGCGAAGAATTGGGGTTCGGGGAAGGCTTCGTCGACGAGCATGGGGATAGCGGAGCAATCCACGTCCTCGTGTACGAGGGGGGAGGAAGGGCCGTGGGCGCGGCCCGTATGCAGCCCGACGGACTGATCGACTACGTGGCAGTTCTTCGCCCCTGGAGAGGGAATACGGTCGGTGGCGCCATCGTGAGTTACCTTGCGCACATCGCTCAGGTGAAGAACATGGAAACCCTGTGGTCCGAGGTTACCGGTGACAGCCTGACTTTTTTTCGCAAAAACGGATTCAACGAAACCGGAGTCGAATCCGGCCGGGGCGATACCCGCCGTCTGCGTGTGGTTCGTCCCCTGGGGGATTCGAGCGCGCCGGTCAATATTCACTGAGCGCCAAAACGG
>JARRJV010000001.1:71027-78797 GCA_037388825.1 Acidiferrobacteraceae bacterium
GACCGTCCCGATGCTGAAATCAGCGGCGGCCTGCTGACACAGGTTCATCAATTCAGCGCAAATGGCCGCAGCATGATCTTCGTTGTCCATGGGTCCGTGGGTAATCATGGCCAGCCCGTCCCGTGAGGCGACCATCGACTGGACGATATCCGTGCTGGCGCGGTGCAGGTCCGCAAGGACCTTGTTCAGGATGTCGGTCATTTGCACCGGAGGTGGTTCGAAATCCCCACCCAGGCTCGCTTCGTTTACGTGGACCTCCAGCTCATCGGTGGACATCGTTCACACCTCCCCCAGGTATCTTCGGGCCAGAACCGCAATCAGGTGGACAAATGCTGGTGAGTCAAGATCGGCCTCACCTGCAAGCAGCAGATGGAACAGGCGCTCCCCGACATGCACGGGACGCACGGTGACGGTGCAGTGCGGATCGAGACCGCCAAGGACCAGCCCCGTCGGTCCCGGATCGGGCTCCTCCAGTCCGTCGCGAAACTGAAGCATGAGCGGGAAGGCCTTGGTCGCCAGCGCACACAGGCGGCGTGCCTGAGATTCCGGGTAGCCGGCCGTCGCGACACAGAAACCCTGCGCATCGGCAAGTACGCCCTTGCCTAGCGGTGACAGAAGAGAGATCAGGGACGGCAGGGACTCGCCGGGCGGATCCACAGGCGGCGCGAACGGTTGCAGATCTCCACTCACCCAGTCCAGGCGTTGCAGCTGGAACAGAATAGACCCTACCGCCTTTCGATCTGCCAGGTTTGCACGCTTCGCCAGTCGTTCCAGTGGTATCGGTCGCGATGCACCTCCCTGCAGCAAACCCAGGACAACGGTGCTGCGCGTGTCCCCAGACGCCGCAACGGCCTGGATCACACCGGCCGGTGTCGGCACAACGAATGTGTGGACGACGTTATCCATAAGTCTTCATGCCGCTTGTATTGGTTTCGAGATCGCCGTTGTGCATGCACCGGCGGCACCAGGTTGTCCCGAGGCGCAGGTGGTAGCGAACGCGTGAACCACCGGGTATTTCCTCCCCGCAGCTGTCGCACAACGTCCCGACTTCCAGCACTGCCTCCCCGAAGCCATCTGCCGGAATCTCGATTCCATCGATTACGCGGTTCCAGGGCGCATTCTTGACGATGTCAGCACGGAAGGAGTTTTCCATCTTCAGCCAGCGGCCGATCAGGTGATCCGGCAAACCGTGCCGGTGCAGGCATGATTCCATGACCTGCTCGCGATAGTCGAACAGCTCATCAGAGATCACCATCCAGTGGTGGGCATTGCGTGGACGGTCTCCGAAATACACCTTCTCCCCGCTGAAGCGCTGACGAAGGAACAGATACTGTTTTTCGATCGAGCGTTGCTTCGTGGTGCCGCGGAAGAACGGCTTGAGTCGGGGATCCTCATACACCCGATCATAGAAATCGGTGAGGATGGTGTTCAGTAGTTGTCCTTCCCCCAGCGCCGCCCACATCTCCGGATCCGGGCCCGGCCGGCGATTGACCGTTTTCGGGGTCGCCGACCTTCGGTCCAAACGACCGCCGTTCCGAACACGGCCGGTGCGGGCCGCACCGCGCAGATCGGTATAGCGGAAGGGATCGGTGTGGATGTCCGTTTCCATCACGCCGGATCGAAGGGCATTGCGGTGTGCGGCTTCCACCATGTCCGGGAGGCCCGCAAAGTAGGTGGACCAGCCCCGGAGGTCTTCGTGCAGTGACTGTGCGACCTCGTGGGTACGACCGGACAGGAATCCCGGCGGGACGTCGTTTCCTGACACGCAGGCATAGTAGTAAAAATTCGAAAATTCGCCGCAGAGATCCAGAAGCTCATCGTGCAGATAGACTCCACGCGGGTGACGGCTGCCGTGAAACAGATGCAGTTCGCCCGTGTGTCCCTGGTGCAGGGCATCGCGAACAACACCCAGGAGCGGTGCAAGGCCGGTTCCCGTTGCAGCAAGCAGGATGTTTTGTTCGGCCCGTTCCGGCTCGTAGCAGAACTGGCCATTCGGCCCCTGGATGTCGATTTCATCGTTCACCGCAAGCGTTTCCGCGATCCAGTTGCTCATTGCACCGTTTTTCATGACGTTGACGTGCAATTCGAGGAAGTAGTCAGTGGCCGGATTGCTGGCAAGGGAATAGCTGCGCGTTAGCCCGTCGGATCGGCGCAGATTGATGAACTGGCCGGCGCGATAAGAGAGGGCCGTAGCCGGTTCCAGGAGCAGGCGCACGACATTGGCGCCAAGCCACTCCTTGCGGTACAGAACCGCCGGCGTATAAAGGTCGGCGTTTCGTGGAGGCACGATCTGCATGTCGGCCGTGGGTGTACATTGACAAGGCAGGAAGTAGCCCTGGGCCCGAAGGGTAGGACGCACACCGGTTTGGGCCTTTTCCGGAATCGGCCCGCTGGTGCATCGCTGCAGGCATACGTGACAGATGCCACTACGGCAGGAAAACGGAATTGATACCCCCTGACGTTGCAGCGCCTCGAGCACGGTTTCGTCCTCCCGGCAGCTGTAACGAGTGCCGTGATAACTCAGTTGCCGCCTGTTTTTAGACTCTCCACCCATTTTCTTGTACCCGGCGTATCAGGACTTTCCTTGCTGGCTAGGAATGGTTCGGTTTCTTGTTTGCCTCGTGGTGACAGGGAACATGTATGTGCGTTTCCCTGGGGATGTAGGCTTTCGATTCGGCGATCGCGAGTTGCGCGATATTGACAAACCCTTCTCTCAACACGACCTGCAACAGAGGATCACCGTTGCAACTGTACTCGCGGCAAATACGCGGGCGCTGTTGCCAGATTCGGCACAGACTTCGCTCGCGATCGAAGTGCACGCAGTACCCCTGTTCGTCCTTGTCGACGAAGCCCTTGGGGGGCGTGCCCGGCTCCCCTGTTGGCACCTGCTCGTCCGGGTCCAGCCGCACCAGCAGCCGGCAGCAAAACGTCTGGCAACCCAGTCGCCGTCCAGCGTCGCAATCTACATCTGAGGGACATTTCATACGACCTCCTTGGCATCGATTTCCTCGCGGGAACCCGGTGCGCCTAGCGCCGCATCGCCCACAACTCAAGCAGCACCGGCACGCCCAGCCACAACAACCCCTTGATCAGGAAAAACAGGATCCCGGAGATTCCCAGGCGGGCGAACCACGTGGTACCGGATCGCATCGTCACATTTGGTGCTTCAAGTGCTTTCATTGCTACCCCTCCATTGATTCGGTTCAGGCCCTCATCCACCCAGGATGGTGATCTCCACCTTGGATGCGATCTTGCGCGTTTCGATGAAGATCTTGCCCAGGTTGATCGTTGGCCTGGTGGCTACTGCCAATACGGCGTCCGGGCCCGCGCTCACAAGGAGCATTGTGCCCTTGTCGCCCTCGACCAGTACCTGTTTGAGTTCACCGCGCGCAATCTCCGCTCCGGCGCGCTGTGCCAGCGCAAGCAAAGAGGCGCACATCGCACCGAAACGGTCGGCGTCCACGTCTTCGCCGAGCACTGATGCAAGGGTAAGACCGTCTCCCGAGATCACCGCCGATGCCTCGATGTCCTCCGACAGCCCGTTGAGTGCCCGAAGGGAAGATCGGAGTTTGCTGGCCAGTATGCTGTTCCTTGCCTCTTCCGTGCCCATTTGCTGAATTCCTGAAGTTGCCGTATTCATTGCTTCCACCCTATTGTCAGGATAATTCCGGTTGTTCCTGGTCGGGCCGGGCCCCTGACGGCATCGCTGACCGTCAGGGGTGGTCCCGGGCTGTTGCGATTACAGCGCCGCTTCCATCTCGGGGACCAGCGCCCGCGCCTTGGTCAGGGCCATACCGAGATTGGCTGACTTGCGGCAAACGAACCCGACCACGTGTTCGTCATTGTTTTTGCCACGAACGAAGATGTGGATCAGGTTGTCACTGTTGATCACCATTTCGTTGAAATAGTGATGTCCGTCGTCACTCAGGCCGCGGGCCTTCTTGAACAGCTTCTCGATCGTCTGCACATTCGAACCCTGGAACAGATCCGATGTTGCAGCGGCAAGCAGTTCCAGCACTTCCTGAGGATGTGAATCTACCGTCTTTATTCCGAGCAGCATGCCCGTGGTCAGATCCACATAACCGGCGGCGACACATTCAGGAACGCCGGCGATCGCTTTTTGCAGTGCACTGTCCAGTTGATTTGCCATTTCTTTACTCCTTAATTTCATGCAGTGGTTGAGTAGGTGCCCGTAGGGGCGTTGCTTGCTTCGGTGGTAACGGACGCCCCTGTTGTGTTGTTCGGGACATCATTCGCGACTGCCGATGCGAATTCTTCAAGAAAAGTGACTTGTTCTTCTGACTGGACCCAGCGGGGTTCCACCTTGCGGACCGTCTCCAGCGCATCCAACGCCGATACGCCCTCCCAGATCAGACAGGCGGCGAGAACGGTACCGGTGCGCCCCAGTCCGGCGCGACAGTGAACGGCGACCACATCGCCGTCATGGATGTGCTGCTGAATCTGCCGGCACAGCATTGTTGCCTGTTCGATCGGGGGTGCTGCCATGTCCGGGATTGGAGACCACAGATTGCGGATGCCGAACGCCTCCAGCGCTGCCTGGTCGACACCATGTTCGGTAAGGGATACAAGTACGGTCACACCGACGCGGCGCAGCGCCTCAAGGTCATACTCCAGGTCGAAAAAGATTCCCGGCCGGGGTGTGCCGGCCAGCATCCCCTTCTTCAGCCACAGGAATCCCCGCGGGCCGAAGGAATCGCTGACGAAGCTTCGAGCAGCCTCCGGTGGTTTCGGGGCCTCGATTTCCGAGTCCAGTTCCGGCGCCCGGGCATTGGGAGACGGGACGGTACAGTTCCCGTTGCGGATGAATTCAGCAGCGACCGGAGAATCCGGCGCCGTGAAGAATTTCCCGGCATCCGTGCATTCGTGGATGACGCCACCGGCCAGCAAGGCAGTGTTCCCCCCCAGTGCGCGCGCCTGTCGTTGGTTGTGAAGTACGACCAGAATGGCTCGCCGCTCGCTTTCACGTCGGATGAAGTCGAGCAGCGGCTCACACTCCTCCTCGTCCAGCCCGGTGGTCGGTTCGTCCACGCAGATCAATCGCGGTCCGGCAGCGGCCAGCCGCAGCACAGCGAGGTGGCGCTGGACCGCCAGGGGAAGCTTGACTACGCGTTCGTCGAGGCGGTCCACCAGGGACTCCAGACCGGCCTGGGTCAGCAGCCGTTGCGCAAGTTCCCTCTGTTGCAGGCGGGTCAGGGTGTCGCGCTCGGGGAGATCGTGCACTAGGTTCTCGAACACGGTCGAGATCATCAGCCGCGCGCTTTGGGAGACCAGCACGGGCCGGTCGGTATCTCCGAGGGGATGGCCGGCGTAGGTCGCGCTGCCCCAGATTCGCACAGACGGATTGGCCGAGTTGAAGCCGGCTATGGTTCGCAGCAGGGTCGATTTGCCGGTGCCGCCGGGACCAAGAAGGACGAGGACGCCGCGGTCCGGAACCTTGAGATTCACGGAACTCAGGACGATACGGTCACCGAAGGCGACGCCGTATTCAGCGAGGGTCAGGATGTTGGTTTCGGGAGTACTGGACATGGCGGTTCCCGTTACCGATGAACACCGGGATCCAGGGATGCGAGCAGGGCCGCGAGGAGGACCTTGACGTCTTTCCTCTCCCGGGCATCGACTTCGAATACCGGTACGTTGATATCCCGTTCCGCGAGCTTGGTGTGGTAGCTGTAGAGTCCGGGCCGGGGCTTCTCATCCATGCGCGTAACGCCGATCACGACATCGTTCTTGCGAATGAAGCCGCCGAAGGCATCGAGGTAGAACTCGAGATCGGCGAGCGGATCCTCGCGCGCATTGTCGATCAACAGCACCAGCCCGATACCGCCGATGGTGAGGATGTCCCACATGAAACTGAATCGTTCCTGCCCGGGGGTACCGTACAGATGAATCTTGGAGTCCCCGGCCAGATTCAGCAGGCCATAATCCATGGCCACGGTGGTGTTGGCCTTGCGCTGTACCGTTTCATCGGTGGCCCGGGCTTCGGTTGCAGCCACAGGAATATCGCTGATGGATCCGATGGCGGTGGTTTTTCCGGCGCCGACCGGTCCCGCGAAGATGATCTTGTGTTCCATGCGCGGTCTCCTCTCTACAGGCCAGCGATCTTGTTCAGCAGCATGCCCAGCAGGGCCTGGTTGCGATGCGGTTTCAGTACCGGATCTTCCGGCTTCCGATTCAGGACGTGCGCAATACCGGCACACTGGGCGGCACTGTAGATCTGATAGATTTCGCCGGCGTCGATCTTGAGCAGGTGGCGCGCCAGCGTGATCGAGGTAGGGTGCCGGGTGAGCAGCGCCACGACACGCATGGTGTTCGGGGTGGTCGGCAGGCGGCTGAGATTGGGCCAATGACGAAACTGCACCACGTCGTCCCGGCGGCACCCTTCCATCAGCCTTCCATCACTGGCGTGGTACGCCGCATTCCACATCAGTTCGTCGATGTTGCGGCCATGGGCGGCGCCGCGCGGCAGGGCTGCCGGCTCGGTTTCCATTACGTCGACCTGGAACTCCTTGGCAGGTGTGGCGAAGAACTGCGCCGGATCCGGGAATTCAGCGATGTATTCACCGCGTTTTGGCAGGAGCAGAAGGGTGCCCCGCCCTTCCGCCGATACCCGTACGCATTGTTGATTGGCAACTGCCCGCCGGATGATATCGATGACGTAGTTGCCGGGCTGGAAGTAGTCCGTACTCCCGCTTTCTGTCCGTGTAGCGACTGTCGTGCCCATTCATCCGTCTCCAGATACTCGTTGCTAAATCTCTGTTAATACGAACGTAATAATTCTCATTCCGAAGTCCGGTCGGTGGATGGCGCAAATAGGCGCCGCAATGAGGGTGTGATCTGGCTTTCCCCTCACCCGTTGGTGCCGCCTGGTATCGCGGCGCCGCGGGTAACCTCCCGAATCAGGTCCGAGGTGTCACGGTTTACTGGGCCGACTGGTCGCTGGGGCGGGTGAGTTTTCATCCGGAGGCCAGTTGTGCCTCTGGATCGGTCATCCCTAACCATTCCGAAGCGAGCTGCGGATTGTGCCTCCGCGTTTCCCGAGTCGGGCCGGTTACTGTCTTGGCAGTCCTGCTGTCATGGAGCGCCAATGCCCTTTAGACCAGTGACTTTGCGAACCCGGTCTTTCGACCCGGCGTGCCCATCTTCAAAACACGTAACAACGTACAAACCGACTATAGCCCTTGGTTTTTATAATGCAAATAAAAAGTAAGGTTTTTATTTTAAATCAGCATCTTAAGTAATGTTATTGATCTGCTTCTCCAGAATCCGGTGCCAATCAGGTCTTGCCGAAAAGGCCGACTTGGTTTTCTATCGATTGGGCGACGGAAAGAAGACTGGAATGAAACTCAATACAAAACAGTGGCTTGGTGTATCGGTTTTCCTGACCATTGTGTGGCTGGGGATGATGGTGTGGCTCAGTCACAAGTATCTGGTGGAGAAGACGCCGGTGCGAATCGAGCTATGGAAAGCTGGCAATAATACCGCCGGCGCAATAAAGCCTGTGGACTAGCCAAGGGATCTCCCGCAGCGCCAACAGGTCTCGAAGCTGCCGGGATTTTCTTCGCCGCAGTGGGCGCAAAGCCGCGGCGCGGGATCGGGACCGCGTCGTTCATAGGTTCTGACGACAGCCAGTGCGCGTTCACGGTCTGCTTCCCGTTCGATCCACACTTCCGGGCAGGCATTGGGAAAGGGGATCTCCCCCATGCCGCCCTGGGCGTACTCGTTGAGGACGCGCGCCCGGATCCCGGCGTC
>JARRJV010000002.1:0-54032 GCA_037388825.1 Acidiferrobacteraceae bacterium
CCGGGCTCGAATCCGGACTGGCAGGCTGAATAGACGGCGGCGGTTTCGATTGCCTCGATCTCTTCCATCGGCGGCAGAATCCCCGGCAGGCGTGCAGCCAGCATGGTCTTGCCGGAGCCGGGTGGCCCAACCATGAGCAGGCTGTGCCCGCCAGTAGCGGCGATTTCCAGGGCGCGGCGTGCCTGGTGCTGGCCGCGCACATCCGCGAGGTCGGGGGTCGTGGCCAAGGGTTCATGCCCGCCGGCGGGCTGATGGGCCGGCAGACGCGCTTCGCCGGTCAGGTGCGCGCAGACATCGAGCAGGTGCGCCGCGGCGACGACCCGGGTTCGGCTGACCCGCGCCGCTTCATCGGCATTCTCCCGCGGAACGATGAGCGAGCGCTTCGTCTCCGCGCACTGCAATGCAGCCGTCAGTGTGCCGCGTACCGGCCGCAGTTCACCCGTGAGTGCCAGTTCCCCGAGAAATTCGTGCTCGTCCAGGTGCCGGGCCGGCAATTGGCCCGAGGCGACCAGAATGCCGATGGCGATGGGCAGGTCGAAGCGTCCACCATCCTTCGGCAGATCGGCCGGTGCCAGGTTGACCGTGATGCGCCGGGCCGGGAAGTCGAAGCGGGAGTTAAGGATGGCGCTGCGCACCCGGTCCTTGCTTTCCTTGACCGTGGTTTCTGGTAGCCCGACAATGGACAGGGCCGGCAGCCCATTGGCCAGGTGGACCTCTACCGTGACCGGCGGGGCCTGGATACCGAGCAGGGCGCGGCTATAGACGATGGCGAGTGACATGGAATCCTTTCCATAGTGTGGGTAGGCCCTCTGGGGCCCCTACTTGTTTACCAGCTTTTCCTCGAGCTCGGCAACCATCTTTTCCAGCTGTTCCAGCTTCTCCCGGGTCCGGCGCAGTACCGCCTCCTGAATCTCCAGTTCCTCCCGCGTGACCAGGTCCGCCCGATCCAGGGCCGAGCGGAATGCGGCCCGCAGATTCTGGCGAAAGCCCTCGGCCGGTGGCTCGGGCAGCAGGTCGGAAACTGCGGAAACCAGGTCTTCCAGGGTCTGTTTGGGGTTCATGGCCATATCGCCGCGGATCATATCAGAACTACGCCCCGGAATTGCCCGGGCATAGTGCACCGACCTGGGGAGTGCGCACCACATTAGTGCACCAATGTTGCATATTCACCCTCTTCGTACAGATAACTCGTTGAATTATAAGAATAACTAGGCTTGGCACGGGAACTGCTCTAAAGGGGGCCAGCAAAGCAAATGTTTTACGGAATGCTTTGGTTCTGAGCAGGGAAAGTCTCGAAAGAGCTTTGTAGTGAAACCTGTATTACTTAACGATAGGAGAGCAAGCATATGAACAAACTGACCAAGTCCTTGGTTGCCGCCGGTCTGCTGGCGGGTATGAGTGCGCCGGTCCTGGCCGATGGTCTCAGCGGCAACGTTGCCCTCGTCAGTGACTATGTCTGGCGTGGTGTCGAGCAGTCCCCCGGTGCCGCCCCGACCATGCAGGGTGGTATGGATTATGAGACGGGTGCCTTCTCGTTCGGTACCTGGGGTTCCAGCCTTGCCGAAGGTGGTACCGAGATCGATCTGTACGGTGCTTACAGCTTTGGCCCCGTGTCCGTTGGTGCGATCTACTACTACTTCCCGACCGGTTCGCTTGGCAATTCTGGTTCTACCGAAGTGAACGTCAGTGGTGACGCAGGTCCGGTCTCGCTGATGGCGTCCTATGCAACCGATGTTTCGGGCAACCCGTATTACCTGGAGGCTTCTTACTCCCACGGTTTCGGCAAGGTCAGCCTGGACCTGCACGCGGGTTACGGGGAAACCTACACCACCAGTTCGGGTGGAGCCGCGTTTGACTATTCGATCGGCGTGAGTGGCAGTGCCGGTGGACTGGATCTGGCTGCGGTGTATGCCTATTCCGAGTCGACGAAGGAAGGCAAGCCGTACGTCAGCATCGGCAAGTCCATCTAAGTAACATCCGGACCGGGACGCCGGACCCCGGCGTCCCGAATCGGATAATCAAAGGAGAGCAATCTGATGAAGTTAGTTACGGCTATCATCAAGCCCTTCAAACTCGATGATGTGCGTGATGCCCTTTCGGAAGTGGGCGTGCACGGCATCACCGTGACCGAGGTCAAAGGCTTCGGTCGCCAGAAGGGACACACGGAACTCTATCGCGGCGCCGAATACGTGGTGGACTTCCTACCCAAGGTGAAACTGGAGGTCGCGGTAGACGCGAGCCTCGTCGATCAGGTCACTGAGGCCATCATCAAGGCCGCCAAGACTGGCAAGATCGGCGACGGCAAGATCTTCATTTTCGATCTTGAGCAGGCCATTCGTATCCGTACCGGTGAATCCGGTAAAGATGCGCTGTGATACGGGAGAATGAAACGATGAAATCCAAATTATTTTCCAAAATGCTGTTCGGGGCGGCGCTGGTATTGGCGTCGGCGCCGGGTCTGGCACTCGCGGACGAAGCGCCCACGCTTAGTGCGGGCGATACTTCGTGGATGCTGACCTCCACGGCCCTGGTGCTCTTCATGAGCATTCCCGGCCTGGCGCTGTTCTATGCCGGCATGGTGCGCACCAAGAACGTGCTTTCCGTTCTGATGCAGGTTTTCGCCATCACGGCTCTGATCACCATCATCTGGGCCATCATCGGCTACACGATCGCCTTCACCGATGGCGGCAATGCCAACCAGTACATGGGCGGCATGAGCAAGCTGTTCCTGGCCGGTGTTACCGGTGACGCGCTTTCCGGAACGATTCCGGAGACCGTGTTCATGACCTTCCAGATGACCTTCGCCATCATTACCCCGGCGCTGATCGTCGGTGCCTTTGCCGAGCGTATGAAGTTCTCGGCCATGCTGTGGTTCATGGGTATCTGGTCCATCGTGGTCTACTCGCCGATCACCCACTGGGTGTGGGGCGGCGGCTGGCTCGGCTCCATGAACATCCTGGACTTCGCTGGCGGTACCGTGGTGCACATCAACGCGGGTATTGCCGGTCTGGTCTCGGCGCTGGTGCTTGGCAAACGTAAGGGCTATCCGACCACTCCCATGCCTCCGCACAACCTGGTGCTTACCCTGATCGGTGCCTCCATGCTGTGGGTGGGCTGGTTCGGCTTCAATGCCGGTAGTGAGCTGGCGGCCGACGGCACGGCCGGTATGGCCATGGCGGTCACGCAAATCGCGACGGCGGCTGCGGCCCTGGGCTGGATGCTGTCCGAGTGGATCACCCACGGCAAGCCGAGCATGCTGGGTATTGCCTCGGGTGCAGTTGCGGGTCTGGTTGCGATCACCCCGGCCTCCGGTACCGCCGGTCCCATGGGTGCCATCGCCATCGGCGCCGCCGCGGGCATCGGCTGTTTCATCGCCGCCACCAAGATCAAGAAGGCCTTTGGCTACGACGATTCGCTGGACGCCTTCGGCGTGCACGCGATCGGCGGCATCATCGGTGCGCTCCTGACCGGCGTGTTCGCCGCGAAGAGCCTGGGCGGTGCCGGTCTTGGCGTCGAATCCGGTTCCATCGGCGACCAGGTCGGTGTGCAGCTGGTGGGCATCGCCGCGACCCTGATCTACACCGGTGTCGTGACCTTCATCATCCTGAAGGTGCTGGACATCATCATGGGTCTGCGTGTGACCGAAGAAGAGGAAACCGAAGGTCTGGATATCGCCCTGCACGACGAAAAGGGCTACAACCTCTAGGCACAACGGTAGTGTGATGTACGGGGGCGCCTTCGGGCGCCCCTTTTATTTTGACGGCCGCGATAGCGCAACGGGATTGATCGGGGTCCCGTTGATCGTAATCCTTCCTTTTTCCATCTTGATACGGAATCGATAGGCGTCGCCATCGAGCTGGAAGAATCGCTGCAGTCCGGAGTCCTTCAGATAGGCCGGATAAGCGGCATCGGTAATGGCTGCGAGCGCTTCTGGCGTGAGTTGTTTCTCTTCGCCCTGGGTCAGGTTGCCGGAGTGGCGCAAGAGTTCCACGTCCTTCTGGATACGCGCCTTGATCAGCGCCCGAAACGCGGCTTCCGGAACCGACAGTTGTGCGTCGCCTTCAATCGCGGTCAACAGCAGCATGGGATTGGCACCGATGTCCTGACTGGATCCGTCCACCGCGAGCCGGGCATTTCCCGAAACCGGTCCGAACTCCGTCTTGAGCTGGAACTTGCTCAGGTCGAACTCCGGGTTGCGTCGCGACAGGGTCCCGGCAAGCACAAGCGCCTTGCCAAACACGATCATCTGCGTCTGTTCTGGCGGAAGGGTCCGGTTGTAGGTGGCGTTCATCTCTTGCTGGAACTTGTGCAACGCTGCCGCATCGATCCGTTTCAGCGTGGCCTTGGCGTCGGCAGGCCCAAAATGCTTCCCGGAGATGGTTGCATTCGCCAGTTTCCATTCAAACTCCACGGACAGAAGTTCATTGGCCATTCGCGACAGGCTGGTGTTTTGTATTCCCTTGAACTCGGCCAGTCCGGGCACGGAAACCGAGCCCAGGGAAAACCGGTTTGTGCCCACCATCGTGCCTGCGGGCCCCTTGTTCAGGTCCGTTGCCAGGGCCATCTTCGCGAAGCGAATTTTTGAGCCACCCGAGTCGATTTCAAGGGATGGCGCCGCAATGGACATCTTCAGTCGTGTCCACCCGGTATCGAAGGCGATCTGGCCACTTACCGGTGCCCAGGCAACACTCTTGTCGCCAGAGCGACGCTTGCCTCCCTCAATCGCGATCGTGCCGCTTGCATCTCCTTGCAGGTCTACGGTGGCCTCCAGGGTGGCCGGCGGAATGGTAGCGATTTCCTTGGCCAGCTTCGGTGGAGCCTTGGAACCGGCGCGCACGGAGTAGTGCGCGTGGATCACGGCGAGCGCCGGCGCCCGCTGCCAGGAATGCAGGGGAATCGGGCCGTGTTCGATCTCATAGCGCGCAACGATGAGGATTGGTGTAGCACTGTGGGTCGCGAGGGTACTGTCGGCGGTAGAGCTAAACCACCCGCGGTGATAGTTGAATTCCTTAACGCTCAGGCCGGCATGTGTCGCTGCGGCCTTGGCGGTTTGCGGAAATGTTGATGCGATTCGGCTCCCGAGCCACCAGGGAATTGCGGCTGCGGCGATCACCGCAAGTAACAGGACGGCGGCGACAACGCGAACGATTGTCCGGACCGATGCTGAACCGGAGGACGCCTTCTGGGGTCTGGCGCGATCTTCGCGCCCGGATTTCGGGCGCCTAGTTGCCATTCGGACGTGATTTCCCGCCGGGTTTGTGGAAGGCCTGTTGATTGATGTTTTTCACGTCCACCTTGTACAGGCTCGCCATGGGGGAGCCGATATGATTTCCCTGGACCTTGTCGATACCGATTCTTCCAAGGATCTGAAGTGCCTCCGAATTTTCCACATACTCGGCCACGGTTTCCAGCCCCAGCCCCCTCGCGACCTGCACAATCGCTGTCACAAAGACCTGGTCCTCCCGGCTCGTGGCAATATGTCGGATGAAGTTGCCATCTACCTTGAGCTGATCCACGGGCAGTTGCTTGAGATAGGAGAACGAGGAGAAGCCGGATCCGAAATCGTCAAGGGAGAAGCGAAATCCGTTCCGCTTCATTATGGTGAGAAAACTTTCGGCCCGCGCGATTTCCCGAATGGCCGTGGATTCGGTGATCTCGAAAATGAGTTGATCGGGCCGGAATGGGCCGTCGCGCGTCAGTTGCTCACAGAAGTCGCAGAATCCCGGCATGTCCAGGGATCGGCCTGACAAATTGACCGAGATGCAACAATCGTGATTTTCCGGCTTCTTCAGCGTTTCCATGACCGCGCGTATGACCCAGCGATCGATGTCTGCGATCTGTCCCGATTGCTCGGCTGCATCGATGAACTGGCCCGCCGAAAAGATCGTACCGTTCTCGTCGCGCAGCCGTACCAGTGCCTCGTACATGCGTACGGACTCGTCCCCTTTGAGTGAGACCACTGGCTGGTACTCCAGCACCAGGCGATCAGTCTTCAACGCGTTCCGGATCAGGCTGCGCCAGTTGACGAGCTTGCGCATGGTATCCAGGTCACGATCCGTGCTGCGAAAGATGTAGTAGCTATTGTGGCCCAGGGACTTGGCGCGGGACATCGCGATGTCGGCGCGTGCCAACAGGGTCTGGCTGTCATTGCCGTCGTCGGGGAAGGCACAAATGCCGGTGCAGACCGAAATTGGTACCGGCGTATCATTGATCGTGGTCCGTGCGGACTGGCATGCACCCAGAATTGATTTTGCGACCCCTTTGGCGTCGGCGGCATTGTAGCCGCGCAGCATTACCCCGAAGACATCGCCCCCCAGACGCGCAATTTGCCCGCGATCGCCGACGCGATCCCGAATCACGTCCGCGGTCAGCCGCAGAAGACTGTCCCCGGCGAGGTGTCCGTGCGAGTCATTGATCAACTTGAAATCATCCAGGTCGACAACAAGCAATGCCACTGGCGTATTCGCCTGATCGGCAATTCGCAACTCTTCGTCCAGCAACTCGATGAATTTGGGGCGCGCATAAAGCCCGGTCAGCGGGTCCCGTTCCGCAAGGTAGGCAAGCCGTGACGCATCCTCACGTCTGCGCGTGATGTCGCGCGTCACCCCGCGATAGCCAACCAGACGGCCCTCGCGGTCAATGATGGGAACGCCATTGGACTCGAGCGTTACTTCCGTTCCGTTCTTGTGTTTGGCCCGGTATTCGAAACCGTAGAATGGCTTTTCATCCGCCATTGCCTCCTCAAGGAGCACGTTCAGGCGGGCGGCGTCCTGGGGGTCCATGAAATCAAAGATACTGCTGGCCAGCGCCTGGCCCGGCGCATAACCCAGCAGGGCCTCGATGCGGTTGGATACATAGATGTAGCGGGCGTTGGTATCGATCTCCCAGATCCAGTCGCTGGTGTTATCGGCCATATCGCGGAACCGGCGATTGCTGCGCTCGAGCTCCTCCATGTTGTATTGAAGCCGCTCCGCCATGGTGTTGAAGCGCGTTGCCAGGGTCCCGATCTCGTCCTTGCTGGCTACCGGTACCCGGGCCGACAGATCGCCGTGTTCGATAGCAGACGCATTGCGCATAAACACCCCGAGGTCGCGCGTGAGAAACCAGCCAAGTGTGAGGGAAATCAGCGCAACCAGTGCAATTTCAATGGCGACGATAACTATGTTGTATTGCGTGGTTCGCCTGAGGGCCGCGTCAGCCTGGGCGCGCGAGATCTGGATCTCGACCCGGCCGAACAGACTGCCGGCAACCTCGATTGGCCGTCGGCTTGTGACGACCTTGTCGCGTCCCTCGCGCTGGCCGGCGACGGCCAGGGGATGGTCCAGATGATCGACGATGGACACGAAAGTGACGTTGTGGCGGTCCACCAGTCCCTCGACCTGGCTGCGCAGCTGTGCGATGTCCAGGGCAAGCAGTGGTTCCGTGGTCGAATTGACGACCAGCTCAGCCGTGCTGTTTGCCCGATGCTGGAGCTCCTGTTCCAGGTTGACTTCGCTGTTGTGCAGATTGCTGACGAGCAGGATGCCCAGCAAAAGGGATTCGGTCACCGCGATGAGGATCGCCGCCTTGTAGCGCAGGGACCAGGTCATCGCTCGTTCAACTCCCGAACGTACCGTTCCACCACGGCGTAGTCCTTGCGCGATGCCGCCCGCAGACCTGCGATTCCGCCCGCGGTCAGCGCCGAATGCCCCGGCGCTTTACGGTTGTAGCCAAGCAATACGTGCCGGATTTCTGTTCGCACCGCCGGACTCACCGCCGGCGAGACCAGCCACGCCAGTCCAGGCATGGGCTCGCTGCGCGCAATCACGCGCATGCGATCGACGGCATAACGGCGCTTCAGGCTTTCGCTGTGCAGGGCCATGGTGCCGGTTCCGGCGGCGTCAATTTCTCCGCGTCGCAGTCGCGCGACCACGTCAGAGACCGGCCCGGGCCGGGAAACATCCTCGTATTTCCCTTGCAGGCCTGCGCGCCTGAGCAAAACGTGGGGCACCATAGAGGCAAAGAAGGCGGTCGCACTGCCCCCGAAAGCGATCCGTTTACCGCGCAGATCAGACAGCGCCTGCAAGGAGCTGTCTTCCCGCACAAGAATAATGCTGCGCATTCCTTCCGGGGACATTACCGGAACCTGCTGCGCAATGATCGAATAGCCTTTCCTGGCCAGATTAATGGCCTGCAGCGGGTTCGCGTTCACGAGCGCCGGGCGCTTTTCGCTGTAGACGGCCCGTTCGAACGCCGACATCGTCGGATAAGTGTGCAGGGAAACGTCGATCTCCAGGCGTTGTTTGAAATAGGTCGCGAGCGGCTGCATTTGCCGCGCGGTGTCCGTGGCATTCAGCCTGGGGATGACGTGAAACTCCATCCGGCTGACCCGGTCTCGGCGCCGGACTCCGAGCGCGCGCAGGTGGCGAGTATCGGAGACCGAATTCGGCCGGAATCCATCAATATCCAGATCAGACAGCAGCTTCCGGCCGGTCGGGTCTTTGGGCAGGTCGAGAAGAGCGGTCTGCACCCGGCGCCTTTCGTCCTGTTGGATCGACGGGTTGGCAGCAATCGCATGCGAAGGGGCCCCACCAGATCGGTACAGGATGCGGAGCTGGTCGCGGACCGCGTCAGGAAGCACCGTGAACGAGCGCTGCACGCCTCCTCCGGCAATGAACTGACCCTGGGCGACCGCCCGATATACGGACTCATGGGTGCCGAGGAAAGCGACGCGATAATCAATATGTAGTCTTTTCAGCTTGGCCCGATTGAGCAGGGTGGCCCCGAAGGCATGGGGGGCGGGGAAGGCGATGATGCTGTTGCGCAAGGCCTCAAGTTTGCGTGGGCCATCACGTCGTACCACCAGGACGCTGTGCAGATCCGGTTTCCTGCGCACGAGGATGCGGTACCCCGGCTTTTCATGGGCAACCTGGTACAGGATCGCGTTCATGTAAACGTAGTCGTACTTGCCTTCCAGTACCCGTCGTTCGAATTCTGGAATATTCGGGGCGGTGACGAAATGGAAGCGGATACCCGTGCGGTCGGACAGGGCATCGAGCAGGGGTTGCCCGTGGGTCGCCAGACGCGTTGGAGCCTGCTGGGGGACAACCGCAAAGGTACGCTCCGACGCGGCCTGCGCGTGGGGAAGCACTCCTGCGACGGACAGCAAATACACTGCCAGTGCGCTTAGCAGCGACCTGGGCATGTTCCTCCTCAATCCAGCCTGGTCCCCGTGATTGTAGTTTTGTTTCAGGGCTGTAGGGGCGGGAACGGCTGTCAGGTCTTCAAGCCTAGCACAAATTTAACGCTTCGATCCCTAAGTGACTGAATCGAAAACAGTAGCGGTACTGGTGCTCTAGGGGAGACCGAGGTGCTTTCGGAGGAAGGGAGGAAGGGCCATGGCGCCCTGATGCAAGGCGCTGCTGTAGTACTGGGTCTGCACTCCGGAATCCTGGGTTTGCGTGCGGCGGAAATCGGTGGGATTCACCGATTTGCTCGCCAGCGTCACGGTCCACCAGCCTGAGGGATAAGTGCTTTGCGGAAAATGCAGGGTGGCCAGGTGGGGGAATCCGGCGGCATCCATGGCGGAGCGCATATCCTTAATGATGTCGCGATGGAACAGGGGTGACTCGCTTTGCGCCGCCAGCACGCCGTCCGGGCCCAGGGCCTGCAGGCAGTTTCGGTAGAATGACTCGGTAAACAGGCCCGTTGCAGGTCCCACCGGGTCCGTGGAGTCGATCAGGATGACATCGTAGGATCCCGCTCCGGCCTCGGCGATCCATTTGATGCCATCGACGAAGTTAAGGCTGGCGCGAGGGTCGTTGTTCGAGGCGCACAGTTCGGGAAAATACTTTTCCGCTGCCCGCGTTACCTGTTCATCCAGTTCCACCAGCTCGGCCCGCTCCACACCCGGATGCTTCAGGGTCTCCAGCAGGCAGCCACAGTCGCCGCCACCAATGATCAGTACCTTTTTCGGTGCCGGGTGGGTGAACAGCGCCGGATGCACGAGCATCTCGTGGTAGATGAAGTTGTCCCGGCCGGTCAGCATCACCAGGCCATCCAGGGTCATCAGCCGGCCGTATTTCTCGGTCTCGTAGATCTCCAGGTGCTGATACGGGGTCTGCTCGTCATGGATCTTGCTCCTGATCTGGAGAGACAGGGCGGAGCCACCTTCGCGGCAGATCTCGGTATACCAGGAATCAGGAGTGATCTTCTCTGTACCCATTGCGCTGCGAGTCGTGGGTGAATCAGCCGGCACCATACCGGCGGGGGAATCCGGTGACAAGCGCCCGGTTTCCTGTTATCTAGTGCCCAGAATCCAATCCCGGCCGAGAAGACGGAATTCCCGTGAGTGACTGGACTATCGACGACGCACGCGCCGTTTACAACATTGCCTGGTGGAGTGGCGGCTACTTTGACGTCGGCGCCAAAGGGCATCTGACGGCATTTCCGGACGGCGAACGGGACGGTCCCTCCCTGGACTTGTTCGCGCTGACCGATGAACTCCGTGAAGCGGGTCTTTCCTTGCCCGTGCTCGTGCGATTCTCCGGAATCCTTCGCCACCGCGTCCGTACCCTGGCCGCCGCCTTCGATCGGGCGGGCGAGGAGTACGGGTATCGGGGCCGCTACACCGCCGTCTATCCGATCAAGGTGAACCAGCAGCACAGTGTGGTCGAAGAGATTCTCAACCATGGCGGAAACCGCGTGGGGCTGGAGGCCGGGAGCAAGCCCGAGCTGCTTGCGGTACTGGGACAGGCGCCCCAGGACGGGGGCTTGATTGTGTGCAACGGCTACAAGGATCGTGAATATCTGCGGCTTGCCCTCATTGGGCGTGCCCTGGGTCATCGCATCCATGTCGTCATCGAGAAGCTGTCGGAACTCGAGCTGCTGCTAAGCGAGGCGGATAAGATGAAGGTCGAACCGCTGATCGGCGTACGTGTTCGACTCGCTTCCCTCGGCGTCGGCAAATGGCAAAACACCGGCGGCGAGAAATCCAAGTTTGGCCTGCAGGCTGCCGATGTACTTCGGGTGATCGAGCGTCTGCGCAGCGTCGGACGCCTGGATTGCCTGCAAATGCTGCATTTCCATATGGGATCGCAGATCTCCAATATTCGCGACATTCAGAACGGTGCGCGGGAGGGTGCCCGGTTCTTTGCCGAACTTCATGCCCAGGGTGCGCAGATCTCGTGCGTCAATGTCGGCGGGGGACTGGGTGTGGACTATGAGGGCACGCGCTCGCGTAGCCACTGCTCCATCAACTACTCCGTCGGTGAGTATGCCGCCAATATCGTTCGCGCCCTGGCCGAGGTCTGTGCCAAACACGAGTTGCCCCATCCGGATCTGGTCACGGAATCGGGTCGCGCGATGACTGCGCACCACGCGCTGCTGATCACGAATGTACTGGAGATCGAATCAGCCCCTGGCGGTTCCCCAGGGGAACCGGTTGGTGAGGACGAGCCCGTGGTATTGCAGGAAATGTGGGCCAGTCTCGACGGCGTCACGGCCCGCTCCGCCGTCGAGGCCTACCACGATGCCACCTACCGGGTCGTGGAAGCACGGAGCATGTTCAATCACGGCATGTTGTCACTGGCGCAGCGCGCGCGGGCGGAACAGATCTATCTGGCATTGTGCCAGCAGGTACGCAAGCTGCTGCGCCCGCAGACACGCTCCCACCGCGAGTTGCTCGACGAATTGAATGAAAAACTTGCCGACAAGTACTTCTGCAATTTTTCCGTGTTTCAGTCGATGCCCGATGCATGGGCCATCAACCAGGTGTTTCCGGTGGTGCCATTGAACCGTCTTGACGAACGACCGACACGTCGCGGCGTGCTCGAGGATATCACCTGCGACTCCGACGGCCGGCTGGATCTGTACCCGGATGCCGAGGGCGTGGAGACAACCCTTCCCTTGCACGAACTGCGACCCGATCAGCCCTACCTGCTGGGCATCTTCATGGTCGGTGCCTACCAGGAAATTCTCGGCGACATGCACAATCTGTTTGGCGATACCGATTCGGTGCATGTCGAGATCCGTGACGACGGAAGCCACCAGCTGACGCAGGTTCGCAAGGGCGATGATGTGGATACGGTACTGCGCTATGTACATTTCGATCCGGAATCCCTGCTTGCCCGCTTCGACGAAAAGGTCGCGCGCGCGTCGCTGGATGATGCGACCCGCCGTGCCTATCGCAATGAGTTGTCCGAGGGCCTGAAGGGCTACACTTACCTCGAAGACTGACCGAGGAAACCACATGAAAGCCGCCGTGATTGGACTTGGCGCCATGGGTACACCGATGGCGCGCAATCTGCACGATGCCGGTTATCTGGCCGGCGTCTGGAACCGCACCCGCGAAAAGGCCGAGGCCCTTGCCGCCGAAACCGGAGTCGGGAGATTCGATTCCGTGGCTGAGCTCGCCTCGCAAGCCGATCTGCTGCTGATCTCCGTCAGTGATGATGCAGCCCTGCGCGAGGTGGTCGATGCAGCAGCGCCACATTTGCTGCCGGGCGCCGTGGTCGTCGACACGTCCACCGTGTCGGTCTCCCTGTCCCGGGAAATCTCCCGTGAACTGGCCCGATTTGGGGTCCAGTTTCTCGACGCCCCGGTTTCCGGTGGCGTCGAAGGCGCGCGCCAGGCGAGCCTGGTCATGATGGTGGGTGGACCCGAGGCGGAGCTTGAGCGCGTCCGCCCCGCCCTGCAGGCCCTGGCTCGCCGGATTGAGTACCTGGGTCCGGCCGGAAGCGGCCAGGCGGCCAAGGCGGTCAACCAGTTGATGGCCGCCGGAATCAACCAGGCCGTGTCCGAGGCCCTGGCCTTCGGTGAGGCGCTGGACCTGCCCATGGATCGGCTGGTGGATCTCCTGGGGGAGGGCGCGGCCGGCAGCTGGTTACTGAGGCACCGCGGTCGCTCCATGCTGCAGGAAGAGTTCGCCCCCGGATTCCGAATGGCGCTGCATGAAAAGGACCTCCGCTTGTGCCGCGACCTGGGTAGCGCCCTGGGCGTTCACCTTCCTATGGTTGAGATGACCCTGGTGCATTACCGGCTGTTGCGAGAGGCGGGTCACGGCGATGATGATATGAGCGCCCTGATTCGACAGAAACGCGCCCTGTTCGAAAAGGACACGCCCGGGAACTAGCCTTCCTTCTTGAGTCGCAAACGAAGGGCGTGAATACCAAGCTCGGAAAGCTTGCGATTCACGGCATCGGCGGAGGCGGCATCACCGTACGGTCCCAGGCGCACACGGTAGAACGTCCCCTTGTTCCCTACAGTCACCTTCTGGATGACGGATACCAGTCCATTGATCGCCAGGCGTGCCTTCAGTTTGTCGGCCTGCTGAAAATTGTTGTACGACGCAGCCTGCAGGATATAGCGCGAACCCTTCTCCGGGTTGTGGCGCAGATCTTCCCATTCCCGGTCGGGGATGACGGTCTCGGTTTCCGGAAGGATCGTGTAGAAATCAAAGGTCGTCTTGGGAGGGGTGGCAGGCGCTGTGTGGTGCGCGACCCGTTTTCGCGGCGGAGGCGTAGGTCGCGAGAACAGGTTATACAAACCGGTCCCGGGCGTGCGTGCTCGTTGCACGGCCCACTGGACCGACACGGCAACCACGATTCCGATGGACAGGCCCAATACCAGCAGACTCCAGTTTGGCAGTTTGCGTTTCCCGCTACGGCGCGCGGTCTTCCGGCGGCCGCTTGTGGACGTACGACGTACGTTCTTCTTCTTGCGTCGGGTCGCCGCCATTCCTACATCGCCTCGGGGGCGGAAACGCCCAGCAGGGCCAGGCCATTGGCGATGACCTGCCGTGTTGCGTTGATCAGGTTCAGGCGCGCATTTCGCAGGGATTCATCGTCGGCCAGGAAAGTGTGGGCGTTATAATAGGTATGGAAGCGGTTCGCCAGTTCGCGCAGGAAGTGGGCAAGCTGGTGTGGTTCGTGACGCAAGGCCGATTGCTCCACCAGCTCGGGGTACTGTTGCAGCATGTTCAGCAGTTCGCCCTCGTGATCTTCGGTCAAGCGTGCGAGATTGGCATTTCCGTCGTCCACATCGTGACTCATCCCCTTTTCCTGCATCTGCCGGAATACACTGTGGATCCGCGCGTGGGCGTACTGGATGTAATAGACCGGGTTGTCGTTTGACTGCGACTTTGCGAGGTCCAGATCGAAATCGAGGTGCTGTTCGCTCTTGCGCATCACATAGAAGAAACGTGCGGCGTCGTTGCCCACCTCGTGGCGCAGTTCGCGCAGGGTAACGAATTCGCCGCTACGCGTGGACATTTGCACTTTTTCACCACCCCGGTAGAGAACGGCAAACTGAACCAGCAGGACGTCAAGCCGCGCCGGGTCCTCGTCCATGGCTGCCAGCGCGGCCTTGACCCGCGGTACATAGCCATGATGGTCCGCCCCCCAGATGTCGAGCAGACGGGCGAAGCCGCGATCCAGCTTGTCCATGTGATAGGCGATATCCGCGGCAAAGTAGGTGTGTTGGCCGTTGTCCCGAACAATTACCCGGTCCTTCTCATCGCCAAAATCGGTCGATCGGAACCACAAGGCCCCGTTCTTCTCGTAGGCATGGCCGGACTTGCGCAGGCGTTCGAGCGCACGTTCTACGGCGCCGGATTCCACCAGACTGTGCTCGGAGAACCACTCGTCGTAGGTCACGCCGAATTCCTCGAGATCGCGGCGAATGTCCTCCAGAATGGCATTGAGTCCGGTACGGTGCACGGTTCGGTAGGCGTCCTCTCCGAGCAGGGTCCGCATCCGTGCAACCAGTGCGTCAATGTGTACTTCCTTGTCGCCGCCAGCAGGCGCATCCGCCGGGAGATCCTCGAAAACGTCCCCGATGCCGTGGCGCAGGGTATCGCCTTGTTCCCGGTGCACAGTGGCGGCGATGTCCCATACGTAGTCGCCGCGGTATCCGTTGCTGGGGAATGGCACCTCCTCGCCGCAAAGGTCGAGGTAGCGGAGCCAGACGCTGACAGCGAGGATGTCCATCTGGCGTCCGGCGTCGTTGACATAATATTCCCGGTGCACACTGAATCCCGCCGCCTCCAGCAGGGTGGCAACGGTGGCCCCGTAGGCGGCGCCACGGCCGTGTCCGACGTGCAGCGGACCAGTGGGATTGGCAGAAACGAACTCCACCTGCACGGTCTTGCCTTTCCCGGCCTCACTACGGCCAAAGGCCGTTCCTGCATCCAGGATTTGTGGCACTACGGCAAACACCGCATCGGCGCGCAGGAAGAAATTGATGAATCCGGGACCGGCGATCTCGGTTCGGACAACGTCGTCGGATGAGGGAAGGGCCTTGACGATCGCCTCCGCGAGCGCGCGCGGTTTCAGTTTCGCCTTCTTGGCCAGCACCAGGGCGATATTGCTGGCGAGATCGCCATGTTCCTTTTGTCTCGCCCGGTCGACGATGATCGGCGCATCGATGCTGTCCGGGAGAATACCCCCGGCCTGCAAGCCGAGGATTGCCTGGTGCAAAAGATGCTGGATTTTTTCCTTCACGCGAAATCTTCTGGCGATTGGAGTTGGATGCGGATTCTACCGGTGTGTGGCCGCGCCGAGAAGCCCGACCTAGTCGGATTTGCGTTCTTGTGGCGCGTCGCAGCGCCGGACGTAATAACGACTCACCGGATCGTCCAGGTCATCTGATCTGGCGCTTCTCACCCTCGGTGTGGAAATCGTGCAGCATCGTCGTGGCTACAAACAGGGTCAGAAGCAGAAGCGATGGGTAGGTGACGTTGAGCCAGATGTGGTGGCGGTCGAAAAGGTACAGCGTGACCGCGATCAGGGCGGCGAAGCTGGCCGCCAGCACGGCGGCTCCAACGCGGACCCCCGTACGGGGGAAAACAAAGGAGAGACCCACCCCCAACACCAGAAGGAGCAGAAGATTGACCAGCGTCATCCATCGCGGGCGCTGCATGAAATCGTTGTTGATCAGATTCTGGATGATGGTGGCGCGCACCTCCACTCCCGGGAAGGCAGGGCTGTACGGGGTTACCCGGATATCACCGACGGATACGGCGGTGGATCCGAGCAACACGATCTTTCCCCTCAGTGTGTCGGGAGCAACCTTGTCCTGAAGTACATCGGCCGCCGACAGGGTCGGGAAGGTCTGCTGCGGACCATAGTAATGTACCAGGGCGCGCCCCTCCTCATCGGTCGCGATCTTCAGGGTGCCGATCCGCAGACCGCGGATACCCGCGGCATCAGTGTCCAGAACCAGTTGCCCGTTTCCCAGAAACGCACGCACTGCCTGTACGTCCGCGGAGGGGTAGTAGGTCTTGTGGTAACGCAAGACCAGCGGCGTCCAGCGCAGGGTGCCGTCGGTATCCGGCATCGTGTTGATGTGCCCCGCGTAGAGACCGGCCTTCTGGATGGGCGGGATATTGGCATCCACACCAAAGACTTCGTACGGCAGGCCGATGGCCGCCGGGTTTCCGCTATGACCGTGAACGACCGGCACGGCCGCGCCCCGAAGTTCGTCCTTGACCTGCTGTCGCGTCGCCTCATCTCGGTGACTGGCCTGGGATCTCGAAGTGAGGAATACCATGGAAAGGATGACCTTGCCGCTCTTGCGGATCGCAGCCGCGAGGGCCTCGTCACCGCCGGCAAACCGCTCCAGTTGGCGATACGCAGGAACCGAGGCGACCCGCGGTTGTTCCTTGTGCAGCTGATTTACCAGTCTGGAGAGCCTGGGGTTTTGCGCCTCGGGAAAGAAGATATCCGAGGCGATGATTCTTGCGCCGTCCTGATCGATCCTGCGGATCAACTCCGCAAGGATGTTGCGATTCCACGGCCACCGACCGATCGCGTTCAGACTTTTTTCGTCGATGGTTACGATGGCCACGTCCCGGGCCGCAGCCGGGTCCTTCAGGGAGAGGAGGCGCGTGTCATAGGTCCGGTGTTCGATGGTATCGAGCAGACTGCGGTCGCTGAACATGTCTCCGATGTAGATTGCGACGAAGAGCAGAGTCAGGCCGATCGCCACCCACTGAGAGGACAGGCGACCAATCGAGAATGAAGGAAAAGTCTGTCTGAGTTTTTCTAGTAGCGCGGCCATGCGCGCGGCCTTATCCGGACCGTTATGGAGATCGCTGCGATTCTAGAGACAATTTCGAAGCCTGTCGAAGGCCCACAGCCGGTTCTAGCGTTCGCCGCCGCTTTCCTCCAGCAGGCGCAGCAGCTGTCGATGATCGGCGCGCCGCATCTGGCGACCGTCGATGGGGCTTAGGGGAGGCTCGCGCATGGCTGTCATCGTCAATACGGCCAGTTCCACCTGCACTTCTTCTGCATGGAAGAGAAAACTGGGTGCGTCTACATGACGGGATCCGCTGAACCGGAGCCGACGGGTCTTCTGGTCGTACGGGATGCCCTGTTCATACAGAAAGTCGGCAACCGGTTCGGGTCCGTCGCTGCTCAAGTGCAGCTGAATCGGGCTGAAGGGCGTGATGGTACCGGACAGGACAGCACCGACGGCACGCGGGTTGAATTCGTGCAGGAACTCCATGGTCTGGCATGCGATGGCTCGCCATTTCTGAATGCGCCGGATATAGGCCTCGCGATGAAATACCACCAGGTGCTCGTGCAGGGCCCGTTCAATCTCTTCATTGGTTGGCAGCGATGCGGCTTCGGTCAGCCCCAGGCGGTGGGCTGCCTTGCGTTTGGCGGTCTGGTAGTCACGCACCCCGTCGTCCGCCAACATGCGGGCGGCGTCGGCGGCAATACGAAGGCGCTGGTGGATGGCCGGCCGATGATGCTCTCGATTTCGGCGCGGCCGGGCCATCAGAACAGCCCCTGTAGGTCGTCGCTGGCGGGTTTCGGTGGAGGCGCCGGTGCGGTGCCGTCGGTTGCGGTGGTGGCCGGACCGGGTTGCGTGCCCGCGATGAAGTATTCCTTCACCGGCTTGTGCTCGTCATCTGGCGGTTGGTCCGTCACCGGCGTTTCACCAACAGCGGGATCGATGTCCTCGCTATCGTTGTTGTCCGACGCGCTGTCGTTCGCGGCTGTCTGGGTGGAATTGAAACCGGGCTGGTCGGGGCTGGAAGTCTGGTCGGCGACCGGACCGACATAGTCGCCGGTGACCGGGTCGATCATTTCCTCGACGACATCGTCCGGTTTCACCAACTTGGTTTCCGGCTTTTCTTTCAGGGCCACCCGCATGTAGTCCATCCAGATTGGCAAAGCTGCCCGGGCGCCGGATTCGTGTCGACCCAGAGTAGCGGGCTGATCGAAACCGACCCACGCGGTGGTGACCACGTCGCCGTTGAAGCCGGAGAACCACGCATCGTTGAAATCGTTCGTGGTGCCCGTCTTGCCGGCAAGGTCTTCACGTTTGAGCGCCTTTGCCCGCTGTCCGGTGCCATGCTGAATCACATCCCGGAGTATGGTGGTCATGATAAAGGCATTCTCGGGCGAGATCACCTCCGGTGCGTAGCGCGGCTTGATCTCGATTGTAGGCAGGGGTTCGCCCTCCCGGACCGGCGGGAAAGTAACGACTTCCGGAGCCGGTGCAACACTGGCGGCCGCCGGGAGTGCATCCTGAGGCGTCCGCGCCTTTGCCTGGGTGCCGGTGTTGGCCGGTGCCGCCGGCTCGCCACTGGCGTTGGCCACGGGGGGTGGCGAGTCGAGATAGGGTTTCGGGGTTTCCTTACAGGTCTTGCAGACGACCAGCGGATTGGTCTGTTCCAGTACGTGGCCTTCCGCGTCTTCCACACGGGTAATGAAGTACGGCTTGATGAGATACCCGCCATTGGCAAACACGGAGAATGCGGACACGACTTGCAGCGGCGTGAGCGAGGCATTACCCAGCGCGAGCGAAAGATTTGCCGGCAGCTCCTGTGCGTTGAAACCGAAGCGCGACAAGTAATTCACCGCATACTCGGGACCAATGGCCCGCAACAGGCGCACAGAAACCAGATTCAATGACTTGATCAGGGCGATGCGCAACCGGGTTGGGCCAAAGAACTTGCCGCTGTAGTTCTCTGGCTTCCATTGGGTCTCCAGGTTTGCGTCCTCAATGACGATGGGTGCACCGCTGATCCGGCTTGCCGCCGTGAAGCCCTTGTTCAGGGCGGCCGAATAGATGAATGGTTTGATGTTGGAACCCGGTTGGCGTTGCGCCTGGGTAATACGATTGAACTTGCTCTCGTTGAAGTCAAAACCGCCGCTGAGTGCAAGGATCGCCCCGTCGCTCGGACGCAAGGACACAATGGCGCCGGAAACCTCGGGTACCTGGGACAACAGCCAGTTTCCCTTGGCGTCAGTATCGAGATAGATCACATCACCGACCCGAAGGATGTTTCTCGCCTTCTTCGGCGGAGAGCCCACAAGGTTTCGTGTGCGATAGCGACGGGCCCACGCCATGCCCTTCCAGTCGATGTTCGCGACATAGCCGTCCTGGGTATAGGCGACCGCCTGCTTGTCCCCCACGAGAAGGGTCAGGGCCGGGACCAGGCCGCCCACCTGATGGTAGCCCTTGAGAAGATCGTCGTAGGCATCCTTGTCCGCGTTTCGGGGAAGCGAGACGTGACCGGCCGGGCCGCGATAGCCGTGGCGATGGTCATAGGCGATGATGCCGTCGTGAAGTGCCTGGTTTGCGGCTTTCTGGTTTTCCGCACGAATCGTTGTGTGGATATTGAATCCGCCGGCATAGGATTTCTCCGCATACGCCCGGTACATGTACTGCCGGACCATCTCCGCCACGTACGGTGCCTTCACAGCGTATTCGAAGTCATGTTTGCTCGCCGTGACCGGCGCCTTCAGCGCCTGCTCGAGTTGGGTTTCGTCGATGTATTGCAGCTTGGCCATCCGGTGCAGCACATAGGCCCGGCGCTCGAGTGCCTGGTCGGGGTTGCTCACCGGGTTGTTGCGCGAAGGTGCCTTGGGTAGCCCGGCGAGCATGGCCATTTGCGGCAGGGTAAGCTCATCCAGCGACTTGCCGTAGTAGACCTGGGCCGCGGCCGCGAAGCCATAGGCGCGATGGCCGAGAAAGATCTTGTTGAGGTAGAGCTCGAGAATCTCGTCCTTGCTCAACTGGTATTCAAGCTTGAACGCGAGCAGCATTTCCTTCAGCTTGCGGGTATAGGTTCGTTCCGGGCTCAGGAAGAAATTGCGCGCCACCTGCATCGTGATGGTGCTGGCGCCCTGGCCGCGGCGGCCAGTGATGATATTGGTGATGGCGGCGCGCGCGATTCCCGGAAAATCCACACCCCAGTGGTGGTAGAACTGGTCATCCTCGGCCGCCAGCACCGCGTGGATCAGCTGCTTCGGCACCTCATCGATCGATACCGGTATACGCCGTTCTTCCCCGAATTCGCCCAGAAGGCGCCCTTCCGCGGAATAGATGCGCATGGGTACTTTGAGGTGCTCTTCGGCCAGGTTGCTGACCGGGGGAAGGGTGGGGACCAGCAGCAGGATCACGATCAGGCCGGCAATCGTGCCGGCGCCGGCGAGATAGAGGGAAATCCGCAGAAGGCGCCGCAAAACAGGGTGCTTGGGCGATACCCGGGTTTCGGGGTCGAGCGGGCCGAAGCCGGCGGCTAGCTGCTTGTCCGTCCGCTTGCTACGACTTATCCATCTCATACTCGGCAGGCGCCCAGGGTACTACTCTTGTCGGTGGGGCCGGCGCACGGGGCGGGCCGACCAGGGAGATCAGGCGGCCAAGTATATAGCCAAAACCATTGATCCTTAAAGCGTCCTTGGTTTTTCTGTTTGTCTTCGTCTATATTTGAGTATAGTATTTAATCCAGAGGGACATGTATCTCTCGTAAGGCTATGATTTAGAAGGATAAAAAACGTGCCGAGCCTGGCAGATATATTCAAGAAAAAGCGCCCGCCGCTTATTGGAATCGATATCAGCGCCTCTTCCGTCAAGGTGCTGGAGTTGAGCCGTAGTGGCGAGCACTTCCGCGTGGAGCGCTACGCCGTGGAGCCGCTGCCCCAGAACGCGGTGGTCGAGCATGCGATCACCGAGGTCGAGCAGGTGGCGGATGCGGTGCGTCGGGCGGTCAAGCGCAGCGGTACCAAGACCCGCAATGCGGCCGTGGCCGTGGCCGGCGCCCATGTGATTACCAAGACCCTGAAGGTTCCGTCGGAGCTTTCCGAGGTTGAACTCCAGGGTCAGATCGAAATGGAAGCGGATCATTATATTCCGTACCCCCTGGACGAGGTGAATCTCGATTGGCAGGTTCTGGACATCCCGCAGTCCCCGTCGGAAGAGGGTGCGGAGGAAGAGGCGGTTCTCCTCGCCGCCTGCCGCAAGGAAATCGTGGACGACTACGTAGCCGTGATCGAGAGCTCGGGGCTGAAGGCCTCCGTGGTGGATATCGAAACCTATGCCATGGAGAACGCCTACGGGCTGATTTCCCAGCACATGCCAGGAGCCGGGATGGAAAAGGCCGTTGCCGTGATGGATATCGGATCGACCACGACCAACATCAACGTGATGCACAACAACCGCTCAATCTATACGCGCGACCATACCTTTGGCGGTCGGCAGTTGACGGAAGAGATCCAGCGCCGCTACGGACTTTCCTACGAAGAGGCGGGCCTGGCCAAGAAACAGGGTGGCTTGCCGGATAACTACCAGACCGATGTACTGCGGCCGTTCATGGAGGCCCTGTGTCAGGAAGTGATGCGGGCGCTACAGTTCTTCTATTCCTCCAGTACCTTCAACAGTGTCGATCAGGTTCTGTTGGCCGGCGGATGTGCGCAGATTCCCGGAGTCGAAGAACTGGTCAGTGCACGCACCGGAATTCCGACCATGGTGGCGAATCCTTTCACCAGCATGTCGCTTGCGTCCCGTGTCAAACCCCAGGTTCTCAGTAATGACGCGCCGTCCCTGATGATTACCTGTGGCCTGGCCATGCGGAGTTTTGACTGATGACGACCCGCGTCAATCTGTTGCCCTGGCGCGATATGCGTCGAAAGGAGCAGGACCGCCAGCTCCTGAGTATCGGCATCTTTGCGTGGCTGTTGATGGGCCTGGTTGTCTTTTACGGCCACCATCAGGTTACGACGCTGATCGAGGGGCAGCAGGCACGGAACAAGTACCTCCACACCCAAATCGCGGACCTGGACAAGGTTATTGCCAAGATCAAGGACATCAAAAAGCAGCGTTCGGCCCTCGTAAATCGTATGGGCGTCATCTACAAGTTGCAGTCCGATCGTACCCGCATGGTGCACATCATGGATGCGCTCGCTCGCACGCTGCCGGAAGGTGTCTATTACAAATCGATGAAGCAGAGCGGCAACAACCTCATTCTCACGGGAGGCGCGCAATCGAATGCCCGCATTGCCGCCCTTCTTCGTAATTTCGAGGGATCCCAGTGGTTCGCGAACCCGAACCTGAAGGTGGTCAATGTCGTACACAAGGGCAGTTCGCGCATCAGCAATTTCAATCTGACAGTCACCCAGTTGAGCGAGGCAAAGGACCAAACCAAGAAGAAGGAAGAGGAAAAGAAGGAGCAGAAAAAGAAACCGGCAAAGAAGGGTAAGCGCTCGTGAAGATCGATCTCAACCAGAAATGGGCGGAACTTCAGGCCGTAGATTGGAACGATTTTTCGGCATGGCCGTTTTTTATCAAGGTCACGGGGGTCTTCCTGATCTGCGTGGCAATCCTGATCGGTGGCTTCTACTTCATCATCAGTGGCGAGCTTGATGACTACGCCCGGGCGCAAAAACAGGAAGAGTCTCTCAAGAGCACTTTCATGAACAAGAAGGCCCTGGCGATCAATCTGCCGGCGTATCAGAAGCAGATGGAGATCATGAACCAGACTTTCGGCAGTTTGCTGAGGCAGCTGCCCAATTCTACCGAGGTCCCGTCGCTGCTCGTGGATATCACCCAGGCGGGGCTCGGACGGGGGCTAACCTTCAGCCTGTTCAAACCAGGCAATGAATCGAAGAAGGGCTTCTACGCCGAGTTGCCCATCAATATCAAGGTTTCCGGCACCTATCATGAGTTGGCCGGATTCGTAAGCGATGTGGCTGCGTTGCCCCGGATTGTGACGATTACAAACGTGCAAATCGGGCACAAGGGCAAGACCGGCTCGACCCTGAACATGACCGCGCAGGCGCATACCTACCGGTATCTTCGTCCCGGTGAGGCACCACCGGCCAAGAAGAAGCGGGGCAGGAGAGGTCGCCGTCGGCGGTAGGGCGAGATGATTATGAAGAAGCAACTTACGCCAATAATGATGCTGTTCCTGCTCGCTGCCTGTAGCAGCGGGAACACGGACGACCTGCAGCGCTTCGTCAAGGATGCCTACAAGGATCAAAAACCTCGAATCGAGTCCATGCCCGAGGTGAAGGTGCAGGAAAAATTTGCGTATTCGGCAAGCAGCCTTCCGGATCCCTTCTCCACAGCAAATCTGTCCGGGGGCGCATCCAACGTTGCCCTGGACAACAGCAATGACAACGGACCGCGACCGGACCCGACGCGTGTCAAGGAGCCTCTGGAGGACTACTCACTGGCTTCCCTGGCCATGGTGGGGACGCTGAAACGCAAGAACACCATGTACGGAATCATCAAGGTTACCGTCGGCGACGGGGATGTATACAAGGTGAAGGTGGGAGACCACATGGGGCGCAATTTCGGAATGATTACGAAAATCAGCAACGACCAGATTACCCTGGTCGAACTTGTGAAAAGCGCCCTCGGGGGATGGGTGGAGAAGGAAACTTCTCTGCAACTTAAAGAATAAGACCAGGGGTCAGGCCTATGACCACAATACTTGAAAAATGGAATACCGGGGGCCGGCGGCTTGCTGTCGCGCTGATGTCATCGATCTTGCTGGGCGGCTTTGCGTCAACCGCGCTTGCTGGCCAGGTGAGTGAGCTGGCGTGGAAGAACAAGACCGACGAACCGGTACTGGACATCAAGGTATCGACCAGGCCATCGTCATACGACGTGAAGTCGTTTGATGGCGGTCGCCGTCTGCGCCTGACCCTGAAGGACACCACCGTCGCCTCGAACGTGCTCGACCTGAAGGGCGTGGGTATCGTCAAGGGCGTCTATCCCTACCTTGCCGGTGACGGGGTTTCGTCGAATATCGATTTCCTGTTGAACGAACCGGGCAAGCTGAGCGTCGATCCGGGCCGGCACAGGTTCCGGGTTTCCATCAATCGTGGAGCGTCGGCGAGCGCCGAAGCCGCTACGTCCGCGAATGCAGGACAAAATGCGATCACCAATGTGCTCTACGCCAAGCTTCCCGGCAACCGCGTTCAGATCACGCTGAAGATGGCGCAGACCCCTTCGGAGCCTCATACCTTTACGATCAGCAATCCGGCGCGAATCTCCCTGGATTTCCCCAACACGGTGCCGCACCTGGCAAAGAAAAGTATACCGGTGAAGATTGGTGCCGTGGATTCCGTGAATGTTGTCAGTGCGGGCGACCGCTCACGCGTCGTGCTGAGCCTGTATCAGTCCGTTCCCTACAAGGCTGAAATTCAAGCGAACTCCTATGTGTTGACCGTCAACAGCCCAAGCATTGCGGCCGGAGCCGTGGAACCGGGCGCTACGCATTTCGCCGGGACCCAGATCAAGACCAAGTACACGGTCAAGAGCATCAACTTCCGCCGCGACACCAACGGCGGCGCAAAGATCATGGTCAAGTTGTCAGATCCTTCCGCCGGAATCGATATTCACCAACAGGCCGGAGACATTATCGTAGATCTGCTCAACACATCCGCTCCGGAACGTCTGCAGAAACGTCTGGACGTGACGGACTTCGCCACACCGGTGCAATACATCGACACCTTCAGCCAGGGCCACAATACCCGGATCGTCATTACCCCTCATGGTCCCTACGAGCATCTGGCGTACCAGGCGGGCGATGTCTTTACCGTGAATGTGAAGCCTGTCGCAAAGCCCGAAGCCAAGAAGAGCAAGGCAGAGGGCGGAACCGAGTACACCGGCGAGAAGCTCTCCTTGAACTTCCAGAAGATCGCAGTGCGCGATGCACTGCAGGTTCTGGCAGATTTCACCGGTCTGAACTTCATCATCAGTGATGCGGTTACCGGAAGCATCACCCTGAGACTGAAGAACGTTCCGTGGGACCAGGCGCTGGACATTATTCTCCAGAGCAAGAATCTGGGAATGAAGAAGAGGGGAAACGTGGTCGTGATCGCGCCGGCCAAGGAACTGGCGGCACAGGAAAAGGCTGAGCTGGAGGCGAAGAAATCAACTCGCGAGCTCGAGCCCCTGGTATCGGAACTGATCCGCATCAACTATGCCAAGGCCTCGGACATTGCCGCGTTGCTGAAATCTGTGAAGGCGGTCGCGAGCAACGTCGGTACGACCAGTCCGTTCCAGACCGTCAGCTACGCCGGCGAGCAGAAGACCATTTCGAACTCGTTGTTGTCCAAGCGCGGTCAGGTAACGGTCGATAACCGCACCAATTCCATTCTCATTCAGGATACGCCCAGCAAGATTCGCGAGGTGCGTGCCCTGATCGCCAAGCTGGACCAGCCGGTCGAGCAGGTGATGATCGAAGCGCGGCTGGTGGAGGCGACTTCCACGTTTGCCCGTTCCCTCGGTGCGCGGTTCGGTGTCACGAATACCAATACGGGACCGACTTCCACCACCAGCGTAACCGGCAGCCTGGAGGGCAATATTGATATCCTCAACGGCACTCCGCTGAACGCCAACACAGACGGTTTGAACGTGAATCTTCCCTCTACCGGTATAGGAACCACTCCTCCAGGGCAGATCGCTTACACTCTGGCTACGGCGGGTGGCGAATTGCTGCAGCTGGAACTGAGCGCCCTGGAGCAGGAAGGTCGAGGAAAGATCATTTCCAGCCCGCGCATCATCACGGGCAATCAGGAGAAGGCCACGATTGAGCAGGGCCAGGAGCGGGAATTCTCGCTTGGCGCTGGTGTGTCCAAGGTGCAGAGTGCATCGCTCAAGCTCGAAGTGACCCCCCAGATCACGCCAGATCGACGCGTGATCCTGGATGTGTTTGTTACCAAGGACAGCTTCGACCCGTCTTCCACGGGCCTGGTCAACAAGAAACGCGTCACGACCAACGTCCTGCTGGACAATGGCGAGACCGTGGCCATTGGCGGTATCTACGAACAGGACAAGAGCGAACAGACCACGCAGATTCCGGTTCTGGGGCACTTGCCCATGATCGGCTGGATGTTCAAGAACCGGGAGCGCCGGGACAACAAAACCGAGCTGCTCATCTTCCTGACACCACGCATCCTTTCGGATAAGGTCAGTCTTCGCTGACGATGAACCGCCGGGCGCCCCGGGGCGCCCGGCGGTTTCTTGATTTATCACCTCGATGCTGGCATATCTGCCCGGCATGGCGATCCCCGAAAACATTTTCCTGATCGGCCCCATGGGCGCGGGCAAATCGACCATCGGTCGACAACTAGCCGAAATGACGGGAAAAGAGTTTGTCGACAGTGATCGGGAACTCGAAAAACGAACCGGTGCCTCCATTCCACTGATCTTCGAGATCGAAGGTGAAAGTGGTTTCCGTACCCGGGAGTCGGCACTGCTCGACGAACTGAGCGCGAGCGACGGAGTGGTGCTGGCAACCGGGGGCGGCGCCGTCCTCGATCCGGTCAATCGCGAGCGCCTGCGCGCACGCGGCGTGGTGGTTTACCTGCAGGCCGATATCGATACCCTGGTTCAGCGTACCCGACGCGACAGGAACCGGCCCTTGCTGCAAAACGTGGATCGCAAGCTTAAACTGACTGAACTGTTGGAGGTTCGCGACCCGATCTATCGCGAGACCGCCCATGTGGTCGTCCATACGGACCAGCGGCCCCCGAAGGCCGTGGCCCGGCAAATACTGAACGAACTCGAGCGCAAATCGGTATCCGGTCATGAAGACACTTCAGGTTGAGCTCGGTGAACGTAGCTACCCGATCTATATCGGGAGGGGACTGCTCACGCGTCCGGAACTCGTGACGGGTCACATTGCCGGACACCGGGTCGCGATTGTTTCCAACGAAACGGTCGCGCCCCTTTACCTTGAGAAAGTCCGGTCGGTGCTTGCGAAATACGATCCGGTAACCGTGGTTCTCCCTGATGGAGAGCAGTACAAGAACCTGGAATATCTGAGCCGGATTTTCGATCAACTGCTCGAGGCCCGTTGCGACCGAAAGACCACGCTGGTGGCTCTGGGGGGCGGCGTGATCGGGGATATGACCGGATTTGCGGCTGCTTGCTACCAGCGCGGCGTGCCCTTCATCCAGATCCCGACGACCCTGCTCGCGCAGGTGGATTCCTCGGTGGGAGGCAAGACCGGAGTCAACCATCCTCTCGGAAAGAACATGATCGGCGCGTTTTACCAGCCGCGCTGTGTAATCATCGATACCGATACTCTCGATACGCTCCCTGATCGCGAACTGGCGGCAGGACTGGCCGAGGTGATCAAGTACGGCGTTCTTGGCGATGTTGAGTTCCTGGCCTGGCTGGAGGAGCACCTCGACGCGCTGCGGGCGCGCGACCCGGAAGCGCTTGCCTGCGCCATCGAGCGAAGCTGCCAGATCAAGGCCGAAGTCGTCGCTGCCGACGAACGCGAAAGCGGACAACGGGCATTGTTGAACTTCGGGCACACCTTCGGCCACGCCATCGAGACCGGTCTGGGCTATGGGCAATGGCTGCACGGGGAGGCGATCGCCGCCGGCATGGCCATGGCCGCGGATCTTTCCCGTCGCATGGGCTGGTTGACGAAAAGCGACGTCGAGCGCGTCGAGAAGCTGTTGCGCGCAGCACATCTGCCGGTGCGTGCACCGGACTCCATTTCGGTGGAGAATTTCCTGGAGCATATGGCGGTGGATAAAAAGGTTCTGGACGGCCGCTGGCGTCTGGTGCTGTTGAAGTCCCTTGGGAATGCCTTCGTCACCGACGAGTTTGACCGCGGGGCCTTGCGGCAGACCATCGAGTCCTGTCGCGCGGCGAAAGCTCTTGCGGAGACGGACGTTTGAGTCTGGCGCCCTATGCAGCAAGCGACGCGCACACCCGCGGCCGTCATTATGCGGAACCAAAGCCCGAATATCGTAGCGAGTACCAGCGCGATCGTGATCGCATCGTCCACAGCGCGGCATTCCGGCGCCTGGAATACAAGACCCAGGTTTTTGTCAATCATGAGGGCGACCTTTTTCGGACGCGCCTGACCCATTCCATTGAGGTGGCGCAGATTGCACGCTCCATTGCGCGCTCCCTGGGCCTGAACGAAGACCTCACCGAGGCCATTGCCCTGGCCCACGATCTGGGCCACACGCCATTCGGCCATGCGGGACAGGATGCGCTCAACAGTTGTATGAAGGACTTCGGCGGCTTCGAGCACAATCTCCAGTCCCTGCGCGTGGTGGACCTGCTGGAAGAACGCTATGCCGAATTTCCGGGACTGAACCTCACTTTCGAGACGCGCGAAGGAATTCTCAAGCACTGTTCGCCCAGGAATGCCCGCGAGCTCGGCGATCTGGGAAAGCGGTTTTTGGAAAAAACCTGGCCCGGTGCCGAGGCGCAGCTGGTCAACATTGCCGACGAGATCGCCTACAACAATCACGATGTTGACGATGGTCTGCGGTACGGGCTGATCGAGTTCGATGACCTGCGGGGAATCGCCCTGTTCGATGAACAGTACCGGGAGGTGGAAAGCCGGTATCCGGAGCTGGGAAGCCGCCGGCAGATCCACGAGACCATCCGGCGTATGGTGAATCGGCAGGTCGTGGACCTGATCGAAAACAGCCGTCGCCTGCTTGACGCTGTTGGCGCCACCCATCCGGACCAGGTCCGTTCGACCCAGGGCGCGGTCATTGCCTACAGCGCGGATCTGCGCGAGCAGGCCCTGACGCTGAAGCGATTTCTGCGCGAGGCCCTGTACAATCACTACCAGGTCCGCCGCATGAGCCTGAAATCCGTGACCGTGATCCGGCGGCTGTTTCAGGCCTTTTTCGAGGACAGCCGCCTGCTGCCTCCCCAGTACCAGGAAAAGATCGCGGCCTGCACCGCCAGCGGGGGTGAGGCGGAAGCCTGCCGTGCCCGCACCATCGCCGACTATATCGCCGGCATGACGGACCGCTACGCGATCCGCGAGCACGAACGCCTGTATTTCCCCGAGGCCGGTGGCTGATTTTCCGCAATTTCCCCGGTTTTGAAGGCGTATTCTCATTGAACGCCTCATAACCCGCCGGTATACTTTTTCGCCCTTTGCCCGGCCTTCGGGACCGTCGGGGTGTGTCCGGCTGTCGCGAGCCGAGGCGATGGAACAGCAGAGTCAGGAAATCGGGTGACAAGAAAGTGAGCACGAACAAGCGAATCAACGGGGGCCTGTACCATCCGTCCTTTGAGAAAGGAAGCTGCGGTTTTGGTCTGATTGCCCAAATGGATGGCAAGCCCAGTCACTGGCTGGTGCAGACGGCGATCAATTCCCTCGCCTGCCTGACCCACCGCGGCGCCATTGCCGCCGACCAGAAGACCGGCGACGGCTGCGGCCTGTTGCTGCGCAAGCCCGATGCCTTCCTCCGTGCCATCGCCGCTGATGCGGGCCTGGGGCTGGGTGATCGCTATGCCGCCGGCATGGTATTTCTGAGCCAAGATGAAGCGCTGGCAGCGAAGGCCCGTTCCCGGCTGGAATCCGAATTGAGCGCCGAAGGCCTGGAAGTGGCTGGCTGGCGCGTGGTCCCGGTGGACCAGTCCGCCTGTGGCGAAGAGGCCCTGAAGAGCCTGCCGCGGATCGAACAGGTATTCGTCAACGCGCCCGCCGATATGGCAGAGGATGCGATGGAGCGGCATATGTACGTCGCGCGCCGCCGATGCGAAAAGACAATTCAGCCCGAAGACGATACCTTTTATGTACCCAGCCTGTCGGCGCGCGTGATTTCCTACAAGGGCCTGGTGATGCCGGCCAATCTGCCCGTGTTCTACCTCGACCTGAAAGACGAGCGCCTGGAATCATCCCTGTGCGTTTTTCACCAGCGGTTCTCGACCAATACCTGGCCCGAGTGGCGGCTGGCACAGCCGTTCCGTTTCCTCGCCCACAATGGCGAGATCAATACGATCCAGGGCAATCGCCACTGGGCGGTGGCGCGCAGCCACAAGTTCGAAACGCCACTGGTGAACATGGCGGACGTCCGTCCGCTGGTGAACATGGAGGGTTCCGATTCCTCCAGCCTGGACAACATGCTCGAGGCCCTGCTTGCCGGCGGCATGGACATCTTCCGTGCCATGCGTCTGCTGATCCCGCCGGCATGGCAGAACGTTGAGACCATGGATTCCGACCTGCGCGGTTTCTACGAATACAACTCCATGCACATGGAGCCCTGGGATGGCCCCGCGGGAATTGTGCTTACCGACGGCCGCCATGCGGCCTGCACCATGGATCGCAACGGACTGCGTCCGGCGCGCTGGGTGGTGACAAAAGATCGACACATCACCCTGGCCTCGGAAATCGGGGTCTATGGATACAAGCCGGAGGACGTGGTACGCAAGGGACGCCTGGCACCGGGCCAGATGCTGGCGGTGGATACCGAGACCGGGAACCTGCTGCTGCCTGAGGATATCGATACCAAGCTCAAGTCCCGCCACCCATACCGTGAATGGCTCAAGAAGGGCGTGCGACGGCTGGAAACGGTACTGGACGACGAGGAAACCTGTGCGGTCACCCCGGATGCGGAAACCATTCGCCAGTACCAGAAGATGTTCCAGGTGACCCTGGAGGAACGCGAACAGGTACTGAGTGTGCTGGCCGACTCGGGCCAGGAGGCCGTTGGCTCCATGGGTGACGACGCACCGCTACCGGTACTGTCGCGCAAGGTGCGCTCCCTGTACGACTACTTCCGCCAGCAGTTTGCACAGGTCACGAATCCGCCCATTGATCCGCTGCGCGAGCAGATCGTCATGTCGCAGGAGACCTGTCTCGGCCGGGAGAAGAACCTGTTTGTCGAAACCGCCGAACACGCGCCGCGTCTGCTGCTCGACTCGCCGGTCCTCTCGACGAGCAAGTTCAATCGCCTGCTCGCGATCGACGACGCAGCCTACGCGCATGAGCTTGTGCAGCTGAACTATTCCGAATCGGAATCCCTGCGCGATGCCATCGACCGTATCTGTGAGCAATCCGCGTCCGCAGTGCGCGACGGGAAGACCATACTGGTCCTGTCGGATCGGCAAATCGAACGCGGGCGTCTACCGATCCACGCGTTGGCGGCAACCGGGGCCGTGCACCATCGACTGGTTTCCGAAGGGCTACGGTGCGACGCCAACATCGTGGTCGAAACCGGAACCGCCCGCGATCCCCATCACTTCGCGTGCCTGATCGGGTACGGCGCCACCGCCGTCTTTCCGTATCTGGCCTACGATTGCCTGTGCGACATGATGAGCGGCGGAGAGATTCGGCAGCGGGACACCGCCGGCACCCTCCACAATTACCGCAAGGGCATCAACAAGGGCCTGTACAAGATCATGTCGAAAATGGGAATCTCGGCCATCTCCAGCTATCGCGGCGCGCAGCTGTTCGAGGCCGTCGGTTTGCACAGCGATGTGATCGATCTCTGTTTCAAGGGCACCACCTGCCGCATCCAGGGGACACAGTTCCAGGATCTGGACGACGATCAGCGCCGCCTGGCCCGGGATGCATGGAATGTCCGCAAGCCGCTGCAGGCCGGCGGACTGCTGAAATACATCCACGATGGCGAGTATCACGCCTACAACCCGGACGTGGTGACTCTGATGCAGCGTGCAGTGCAGGAGAACGACGCCGGCGCCTATCGCGAATTTGCCGCGCTGGTGAATGGGCGTTCTCCCATGGTTTTGCGCGACCTGCTCAGCCTACGCGGCGACCGCACGCCGATCGATGTGTCCGAAGTCGAGCCAGTGGAGAACATTGTTCGCCGCTTCGACACCGCGGCCATGTCCCTCGGGGCTTTGTCACCGGAGGCCCACGAGTCCCTGGCCCAGGCCATGAATCGCCTTGGTGGCCGTTCCAATTCCGGCGAGGGTGGCGAGGACGCGGCGCGCTTCGGCACCGACAAGATGTCGAAGATCAAGCAGGTCGCCTCCGGCCGATTCGGTGTCACGCCGCACTATCTGGCCAACGCCGAGGTGTTGCAGATCAAGATTGCCCAGGGTGCCAAGCCCGGCGAGGGTGGACAATTGCCCGGCCACAAGGTCGACGAGATGATTGCGCGCCTTCGGTTCGCGAAGCCCGGCGTCGCGCTGATTTCGCCGCCGCCGCACCACGACATCTATTCCATCGAGGACCTGGCCCAGCTGATCTTCGACCTCAAGCAGGTGAATCCGAGGGCCCTGGTGTCGGTCAAGCTGGTGGCCGAGGCGGGCGTAGGCACCATCGCCGCCGGCGTGGCCAAGGCCTATGCCGATCTGATCACCATCTCCGGTTACGACGGCGGAACCGGGGCATCACCGTTGACCAGCGTGAAGTACGCCGGCAGTCCATGGGAGCTTGGTTTGACCGAGACCCATCAGGTGCTGCGTGCCAACAAGCTGCGTGAGAAGGTCCGCCTGCAGACCGATGGCGGTCTCAAGACCGGCCTGGATGTCATCAAGGCCGCCATTCTCGGCGCCGAGAGTTTCGGTTTTGGCACCGCGCCCATGATAGCCCTGGGCTGCAAGTACCTGCGTATCTGTCACCTCAACAACTGCGCCACCGGCGTGGCGACGCAGAACAAGATACTGCGCCTGAAGCACTTCATCGGCCTGCCGGAAATGGTGATGAACTATTTCCGCTTTGTCGCCGAGGAGGTGCGGGAGTATATGGCATCCCTGGGTGCGCGGAGTCTGGACGAACTCATCGGCCATACAGAGTTGTTGCAGGCCGCATCCGGCGATAGCGCGCGCCTGCAGCGCCTGGACCTGAGCCCGATCCTGTCTGATGGGGGCGTCGCGGCGGACGAGCCGCGTTACTGCCAGGTCCCGCGCAACGAACCCTTTGACAAGGGTGACCTGGCAGAGCGCATGGTGGCCGATGCCCTGGGCGCGATCGAGAACGCCAGCGGCGGCGAGTTCCAATACCCGGTCCGTAACGTGAACCGGTCCATTGGTGCGAGGCTTTCCGGCGAGATCGCGCTTCGGCACGGGAACAACGGCATGAGCGACAACCCGATCATCCTGCGCCTGACGGGCACGGCCGGTCAGAGTTTCGGCGTGTGGAATGCTGGTGGTCTGCACATGTACCTGGAAGGGGATGCCAATGACTATGTCGGCAAGGGCATGGCCGGCGGCAAGATCGTCATTCGGCCACCGGATGGCAGTACATTCAACAGCGCCGAGACGCCCATCGTAGGCAACACCTGCCTGTACGGTGCCACCGGCGGCAAGCTGTATGCGGCTGGCCTGGCCGGCGAGCGCTTTGGCGTACGCAACTCGGGAACGCATGCCGTGGTGGAGGGTGTCGGCGATCACGGTTGCGAGTACATGACCGGCGGCGTGGTCACGGTCCTGGGGCGCGCCGGACTGAATTTCGGTGCCGGCATGACCGGTGGCTTTGCCTTCGTGCTGGACGAGGACAACACCTTCGTCGATCGCTACAACCACGAGTTGATTGACATCCATCGCATCAACATCGAATCCATGGAGGCCTATCGCAACTATCTCCATGGAGTGGTGCATGAGTTCGTGCAGGAAACCGGCAGCGCGCGTGGCCAGCAAATCCTGGACAACTTTGATCAGATGGTGCGTCGCTTCTGGCTGGTGAAACCGATCGCCAGTGATCTCGCCACATTGCTCGACACGCTGCGCGAAGCGGCCTGATCTGGACTACGTCATGGCCAAGAAGAACACCCTGCAGTTTATCGAAGTCCCGCGCCAGGATCCTACCAAGGTACCGTCGGATCAGCGTATCCACGAATTCAAGGAGATCTACGGCCAGTTCGATGCCGAGACCGCTTCGGTCCAGGCCGAGCGTTGCCTGCACTGTGGCAATCCCTATTGCGAGTGGCAGTGCCCGGTTCACAACTATATTCCCCAGTGGCTGGCGCTGGTGGCCCAGGGCAATCTGTCCAGGGCAGCGGAGCTTTCCAATCGCACCAACAGCCTGCCGGAAATCTGCGGTCGCGTGTGCCCGCAGGACCGCCTGTGCGAAGGCGCGTGTACCCTGAATGACGGATTTGGCGCCGTCACCATCGGGGCGGTGGAAAAGTACATCACAGACACCGCCCTCGCGAACGGATGGCGTCCCGATCTGTCGGCAGTCCAGGACACCGGCAAGACCGTCGCTGTCGTGGGTGCGGGCCCGGCTGGTATCGGTTGCGCCGACGTGCTGGCGCGAAACGGGGTCAAGCCCGTGGTGTACGATCGCTACCCGGAAATCGGCGGCCTGCTGACTTTTGGCATCCCCGCCTTCAAGCTGGAAAAGGAAGTCATCGCGCGCCGCCGCGAGGTGCTCGAGGGCATGGGCGTGGAGTTCGTACTCAATACCACCGTCGGCGAAGACGTGAGTCTCGAAGACCTGCTGGATCGGCACGACGCCGTGTTCCTGGGTATGGGCACCTACAGCTTCATGAAGGGCGGATTCCCGGGCGAGGACCTGCCCGGCGTGTACGAGGCCTTGCCGTTCCTGATTTCCAACACGCGTCGCCTCATGGGACTGGAAGAGAATTCCGAAGATTTCATCGACATGAGCGGGAAGCGGGTCGTCGTGCTGGGTGGCGGCGACACCGCCATGGACTGCAATCGCACGTCCATTCGCCAGGGCGCGGCTCGGGTGACCTGCGCCTATCGGCGTGATGAACAGAACATGCCGGGGTCGCGGCGCGAGGTGGCCAATGCCAAGGAAGAGGGTGTTCACTTCCTGTGGAATCGACAGCCGGTGGAGATTGTGGGCGACGGCAAGGTGGAAGGCGTGAAGGTGATTACCACAGAGCTGGGTGAGCCCGACGAACGGGGGCGCCGCCGTCCTGAACCCGTTCCCGATAGCGAAGAAGTGATTCCCGCCGATGCCGTGATCATCGCTTTCGGTTTCCGACCGAGTCCACCGGACTGGTTGGTGCAGGCATCGGTGAAACTCGATGAGCGCGGTCGCGTGCAGGCCCCGGCCAACGGGGAGTTCAAGTACCAGAGCAGCAACCCGAAAATCTTTGCCGGGGGCGACATGGTGCGCGGGTCCGATCTCGTGGTTACGGCCGTTTGGGAAGGGCGGCAGGCGGCCGAGGGGATCCTGGACTATCTCCAGGTCTAGGGGCGCGAAGGCAGCGCGCGGCCTGTGTCCCGGAAGCCCAGCCAGATCAACAAGCCACACATGGAACCGCTAACAAACGACCGATTTCTGCGTGCACTTCTCCGACAGCCTGTGGACTACACGCCTGTATGGATGATGCGCCAGGCGGGGCGCTACCTGCCGGAGTATCGCGCCACGCGCGAGAAGGCTGGCGACTTCATGACCCTGTGCTCCACTCCGGAACTGGCCTGCGAGGTGACGCTGCAGCCTCTGGATCGCTTCGCGCTCGATGCGGCCATTTTGTTCTCCGATATTCTTACTGTCCCGGATGCCATGGGCCTGGGTTTGCACTTCGTTGCTGGTGAGGGTCCCCAATTCCATTCCCCGGTGAGAAGTGCGGCCGACGTGAAACGCCTTGGTGTTCCCGATCCGGAGCAGGAATTGAAATACGTAATGGATGCCGTCCAGCTGATTCGGCGCGAGTTGCATGGCCGCGTTCCGCTGATCGGTTTCGCCGGCAGCCCATGGACTCTGGCTACCTATATGGTCGAGGGCGGGAGCAGCCGGGATTTTTCGCGCATCAAGGCGATGATGTTTGACGAGCCGGCGCTGTTGCATCGCCTGCTGGACACCGTCGCCGAGGCGGTCACCATTTACCTGAATGCGCAAGTGGCCGCCGGTGCCCAGGCGCTGATGATTTTCGATACCTGGGGTGGGGTACTGACGCCGCGGGACTATCGCGATTTCTCCTTGCGTGCCATGAGCGCCATCGTTGCCGGGCTCACGCGCGAGAACGAGGGAAGGCCGGTGCCCGTGATCCTGTTCACCAAGAATGGCGGGCAGTGGCTCGAGGACATTGCCGATTCCGGGTGCGACGCCCTGGGCATAGACTGGACTACGGATATGGGTGATGCCCGGCGCCGGGTAGGCGATCGCGTGGCCTTGCAGGGGAATATGGATCCCTGTGTTTTGTACGCATCGCCTGAGCGGATCCGGGATGAGGTGGGCCAGATTCTCAAGGCCTTTGGCCCCGGTGAAGGGATGGTGTTCAATCTGGGGCATGGAATCCATCCCAACGTGGACCCGCAACGGGCTTCGGTGCTGATCGACGCTGTGCACGAATTGAGTCGCGACTATCATCGCTAGTTAATCGGGCGACGGGACAGGCAACAGGAAGCAAGAACATGAAAAGGACGCTGATTTTTCTTTCTCTCATTGTCGGCCTATCGGCGAGCCTGCCCAGCCAGGGTGGCGAGATCAATCCGGCCTACTGTATCGCCCTGCGGGATCTGGCGGTCAAGATTGGCAATTCCATGCGTCGGGGCGCCTCGCTGGAGGCGGCGATTGGCTGGGCAACCTCCCGGGAACAGGAATTCCAGTCGTATCTGGAGAACCCGAAGCCCGTACTGCGACCGTTGATCTACTATGTTTATCTATTTCGCGACGACCGAACGACCTCGACCATCGAAATCGGGCAGCTGGTCTACAACAAGTGTCAGAACGGGGTCTACGGGACAACCAAGCCGCGGAAAGTCGCGCGAGGCCTGCGTAGAGGCGGGGAGGACCGATCCGGAGACGGCGCGGAGCAGCCTTCGGATTCCGATACCTACAGTATGGGCACCGGCTGGCCGGTCGCCGAGGGTCTGGTAGTGACCAATAATCATGTCATTGCCGGTCATGAACAAATCACCCTGGTCGCGACGGATGGACGCAAGATTTCGGCCACGGTCCTGGCTACCGATACCACGAACGACATCGCCCTGCTTTCCCCCGACGATACCGACCAGCTGCCGACAGCCCTCACCATTGCCAAGAAACCTGCACCCATCGGTGCGGAAGTATTTACCATCGGCTACCCCCATCCAGACATCATGGGCAGCAAGCCCAAGCTGACCACGGGCGTGGTCAACGCGGAAACCGGACTGCACGACGATCCGCGCACCTACCAGATATCCGTTGCCGTACAGAGCGGCAACAGCGGAGGCCCCTTGATCAATATGAACGGGGAGGTGGTGGGAGTGGTAACGTCCAAGCTGAGTGCCGTGCGTGTATTCCAGTGGACCGGCGACCTGCCGCAAAACGTGAATTACGCGATGAAATCCTCCTATGTAGTCACCATGCTGAAAAAAGCCGATATGGATATGATTCTGGATGAGATCCCGGCGAAAAAGGCGTCGCTGGAAGATCTGGCCCGGCGCATCGAACAATCCATACTGATTGTCGTCGCTCAATAGCCCCCGTCATTCCCTGCAATTGGTACGGCAATCCTTGCGAGCCTCTTCCGGGGGCACCATAGTTTCTGTATTCGCAACCCGGTTTCCGGTTCATCCCTATGTCATCCACGATTACATTTCGCCCCAGTGGTCACCAATTCGTCGTCGAACCTGGCGAAACCATTCTTTCGGGCGCCCTGCGCGCAGGTCTGTCGCCGCGCTACAACTGCGACAACGGGAGCTGCGGCGAATGCCGGGCGAGGGTGCTGTCCGGTGAACCCGGGCCGGTGGATTTCCACGATTACGTCCTGTCGGAAGCCGATAAGCTGGCCGGTGTCACCCTGTTGTGCCGTGCCCACGCCGCCGGAGACCTGGAATTGCAGACCGATGAAGCCAGCCACGCCAGCGACATCCCGGTTCAACGGATCAGCGCCAAGATTACCCGTCTCGAGCGCCTGAACGATCGTGCCAGAATCCTGCACGTGCGGGCACCGCGCAGCCAGGTGTTTCGTTTTCTGGCGGGGCAGCACGTGCACCTTCAGCTCGGGGATCTTCCGCCACGCGAGCTGCCGGTGGCCAGCTGCCCCTGCAATGGGCTCCAACTCCAGTTCCACCTGCTGCAGGACCCTCAAGACCCGTTCATGCGTCACGTGTTCGAGACCGCACGTCCCGGGGACGCGGTTCAGCTACAGGGCCCGGTGGGCGGGGTTATTCTTGATGAAGACGTAAAATCGCCGATTACCTTCATCGCCTGGGAAAGCGGCTTTGCCCCCATCAACAGCCTCATCGAACACGCCATTGCCCTTGAACTGGCCAATCCCATGACCCTGTACTGGGCCGCCGCGGACGACGAGGGGCTCTATCTTGAGCGGTATTGCCGGTCCTGGGCCGATGCCCTCGACAACTTCCGTTTTGTCTCGCTGGTAGACGGAAAAGACGGCAGCGGGGCCGATCCGGTGGCCCTCCTGCGCGGCCCGATGGCACGGGAGCAGGGGTTGGTCGGCAGTGAGACCTACGCCGCTCTTCCGGCCGCCAATGCCCCGGAACTGAGGAAAATGCTCGAATCTGCCGGAATGTCGCCGGAATCGGTCCATATTGACCCCCTGTAGATATGCATGTCCAAGATAAATCAATAACTTACATACATTCTTTCTTGTTATTTTTGTTATCACGGTCTAAATTGCTTATATAAAAAGAATTCATACTCACCACGCGGGAGGGTCTCGCAGGTGGCGCTGAGCACCAGCGATCAGGACATTATCGCTTCTATCCAATCCCAGTTGGACGGTCTGCGCAAGACCACCGACGGGGAATTCCTTTATCGTCTGATTGAGCGCGGGCTGAAACGTCGCGATCAGGATTTTGAAGGGGATACCGGTCAGGCCTTCGTCGCCTTTCTGCACAATATTCTCGGCCGATATGCCGCCACGCCTTCCGGCGATACCGTTACCCGGGTAAAGGTGCGTTTGATTCAACGCCGTATCGCCTCTCATATGCTGGAGCCGCATCCCGAGGCGGAGGCGGCAGAAGAACTCCCCGTCGAGCCCATCGAGACGCCGGTGGAAGAGATTGTCACCCGTAAGCCCACCGACCGGGACTCGGCTCCGGACGAGCCGCTGGATTCCGATCCGCTGCAGGCGGCCGTGGACGAACTCCTGGCCGAGTCCGCCGAGATGGACGGTACCGATTCACCCTCGGGCAAGATTCAGGAAGAGGTTTCCCGGGCGCAACCAGAGCCGGAACCAGAGCCGGCACCAGAGCCGGCAAGAGATACCGTACCGATCGAATCCACGGATCAGGCAGTCGAGGAAGACGAAGACGAAGCCGCGGACGACCTGCTTCGATTCCGGCGCGTGCCAGAGGATGAGAGCGTTCCGCGTGCCGATCCCAACCGGCCCCTGTTTGCGGACCTCATGGACGAACTGGATCTGGGAATCCCGGACGACGAAACAATCACCCTCGATGCTGAAACGGTGGAGCCCGATCCGGTAGCGGCCCCCGAGGCAGAATCCGTGAATGAGGAACCACCGGTGCCGGACATGGAGCCAGTCACCGGTGCCTCGTCGCAAACCACCGATCCGCCAAAGGAACCGGCACTGGAGCCGGTACCGGCCGAACCCGCACCACCAAAGGCGAAACCGGAACCGGTGGTGGCTCAGGCGAAACCCGGGGTGGAGAAGGCAGCGAAGCCGGTCGACGCGCCTCGGGCTGCCGATGCTCAGCCGGTGGACAAGGTTCGTGCTGAGGATCGTGAGCCGAAGACCGGGCAGAACCCGGTCCAGGAGAAGGTCAGCCCACCCGCCCCTCCGGCCGCCGCTGAAACCGCCCGACCCAAGCCTGTAGAGCGGAAGGCCGCTTCCGCGCCAGCACCAAAAGCGAGCCCGGAGAAAAAGAAGACGGAGGGGAAATCCGCAAGTCCGGAGAAAGGCGAGTCTGTTTCCACAAAGCCGAAACCGGCCGCGGCAAAACCCAAACCGGCAAGCAAGAAGAAAAAGAGGACAAGCAAGCAGGCAAAGCCGGTGAGTGCGCAAGAACCGAAACAGCCACCCCGGGCCAAACCGAAACAGTCTCTGCAGTTGCAGGATACTTGGGGGCCCGCGGCCCCCGAGGTGGAAAGCGACGATCCGGATATCGTTGTGGGTGAATCCGCGCCGCCGGCGTGGACCCGCTCGACGGAACCCGTACCCCCGGCGGCGGCCTCAAACTCCATTTTCGCCGCACCCCAACCCCTGGCGCCGCCACCGGCAGCGCCCGCGGGGGCAAAGCAGGATCCGGCGCCGGTAGTGCCTGCGGTTACCAGGGCCGCCGAACCGGCTCCGGCGGCACCGCCGGCAAAGGCGACAGAAGCAGCCGATCCGCGCGATCGGGTGGACAAGTTGCACGAGACCTTCGCCAACAAGCTCGCCGACAGCATTTCCCGTAGCCGCGAATACCACACCCTGCTGCGCTCCAGTCTGAAGAGGCTGAAGCTTGCCGATGGCGCGCGGGACATCGGCGATTTGAAACAGTTGCTGGTCGCGGGGCTGGAGGAACTGCTGCAGGGGAGTGAATCCCTCGGCAAGGATCTGGGTGCGACGAGCCACTACCTTCGCATCAGCCAGCTGGACCGCGACCTGTTGAAGGACGAACTCACGCGTGTGCGCGACCAGAGCCTGGTCGATGACGTGACCGGCCTGAACAACCGTGCCGGTTTCATGCGTCAACTCGAGGCCGAAATCGGGCGTACCAAGCGATATGGATTTTCGCTGTCCGTAGCCGTTCTGCACATGGAGGCCCTGGCCGAGATTGCCCGGAAAGATGGTAAAGAGGCGGTAAACGAGATCCTGCGTACCTATGCAAAGGAAATACTCTCCAATTTTCGAGGCTACGACTGCGTGGCACGCATCGGCGAACACCGCTTCGGCATCCTGTTCCCGAATACCCAGAAGGAAGGCGCAATGACTGCCCTGGACAAGGCCCACAAACGGGCGTCATCCATGGTGATTCAGCACAAGGGCGCCAGCTTCAAGGTCCCTCCCTTCACCAGCGTTCTGACACTCTACAGCCAGGGCGACAAACCTGACGCGCTGTTGCAACGGGCCGATGAGGCGTTTGCCCTCGCCAGGGAACAGGACCGCGATCGCATTATCGTTGCCTTGCCCGGGAACTAGCGGCAGACATGCGGTTGAATTCCGGACGGCGTGATGTGAAGATTGGGCCGGTCGAAATTCCTGCAATGTTGTTTCCCCGGAGTATTCTCATGCGACGCCTCCTGCTTTCCGCCGCGTTCCTGGTTATGATTCCCGTCGCCCGCGCCGACGGTCTCGATATCTTCCTCAACAACGATGTGGTCAGTGTGGATTACCTGACGAGCTATCGTGGCGCTGACATCAACGCGGGCTTTATGTTTAACAAGAGCAGCGATTGGGTCGCGAACGCGGGCCTGCTTGTATTAGGACGGGAATACGGGCGGAATTCAAAGGTCGAAGGCGGTTTTGGCGGCAAGCTGTTTCTGGCCAACGTCGGGGGTAGCACGGTCACCGCGCTCGGGATCGGCGGCCAGGCGATCTGGTTTCCCCGATCCTCCAGGTTTGGTGTCGGCGGCTATGGCTACTACGCACCGGACATCACCACCGGCGGCGGGCGCAGTTTCCTTCAGCTCGGTGCGCGCGCCGAATTTCAGTTGATGGAAACCGCAAGCATCTATGTCGGTTTCCAGAATGTCACGGTGGAGCCGGGCACGTCCGGCGGGCGCGTCACCCTGGACGACGGAATCCATCTCGGGGTTAATCTGCGTTTCTGAGTCCGACGATACCGTGGCTCCAGATGCAGTTCGCTAGTCCCCTGCTGCCGGCACGCCTGATCCGGCGATACAAGCGCTTCCTCGCGGACGTCGAGTTCGACGACGGTCGTATCACGACGGTTCACACCCCAAATACGGGTTCCATGCTCGGATGCCAGACCCCGGGCAGTCGCGTGTGGTTGCGCGAGGTCGCCACGCCCGGCCGCAAATATCCCCTGTCCTGGGAACTGGTCGAGGTCGAAGGCGCCACTCTGGTTGGTTTGAACACGGCCCTGCCGCCGCGACTGGTCCAGGAGGCGATCGAAGGTGGGCGGGTTGGGGAACTACAGGGCTATTCGAGCATCCGGCGGGAAGTCCCCTACGGCCAGGAGCGCAGTCGGATCGACCTGTTGCTGGAAGGCGAAGGGGATCGAGCGCCGTGCTACGTTGAGGTGAAGAACGTCACGGCGGCCGTCGACGGAGGTATCGCGCTGTTTCCCGACGCGGTCAGCGACCGTGCCAGCAAGCACCTGCGCGAATTGATACAGGTCGCCGGCGCCGGCGACCGGGCCGCCATCTTCTTCGTGGTTCAGCGCGGGGATGTTACAGAAGTCCGCCCGGCGGACGAGATCGATGTGAAATACGGCGAGATGCTGCGCGCGGCGCGGGAGGCAGGCGTGGAGCTGATCGCCTACCGTGCGCGGGTCACTACCCGGGAAATCGTTCTCGACCGGAGCCTACCCGTGGTCTGCCCCTAGATCGTATCTATTTGCCCAGCATTTCCCGTTTGAGCGAACTGGTGACGGGCTCCTTGCCGAGCCAGATACGCAGCAAGGCGTCGTTGAAGTCCTTGCCGGCGACGGTGCCCTTGTCCTTGCCGTTGATTGACACGCGCGTCCCGATGCCGGGCTCATAGTCCAGCAGGACGACATCCCCATGGCGCACTGTCTCAAACAAGCCGTTGAATGCGTCGATGCGCTTGCGAAGTCCTGCCAGTTCCGCCTCGGATGAATTGTCTGCAAAGCCTTCGTTCCAGGCCTCCACCAGTTTGTCGCGTCCCACTTTCTTGTACACGAAATGCATGAGTACGCGCCGGGGTCCGGTTTGTGCCAACACGGATTTCGTGTCGTGCGCCGCCTTAGGCAGGTACAGGCCGCAGACATAAATGTCGAAGAAGAACTTCACGCGCATGCCGGCACCGTTCAGTACGAGGGTTGTCCCCTTCACGCTTGCATGGTCGGGCAACTCGACACCCGACACGGTTCGCGCGTGAGTGGTCGGGCTGATCGCGGCGAGAGTCAGGGACAGCAGAACAACGGCAATGGTCTTGCGCATGGCGGACTCCTCCTGTCTTTTGCTCTATTGTTGTCTTCCCGGGAAAGGGGATCAAGCACGTCGCCTAGCCCCGACGGAGGATGGAAATCGGTGCCAGGCGCACGATGGGTCGGGCACCGGCGGCGCCGGCAAGCCCGACCCCCAGGGCGCCCCCGAGCAATCCCGCCACCAGCGCCAGCAAGCCGGGCTGGTAGTCGAGGTGAAATACCCTCTCCGCCAGTGTCCATCCGATTGCGGTGGCGGCCACTCCGGCAAGCAGTCCTGCCAGTGCTCCCAGGACGAGGAACTCGGCAAGAATGCCGCGCAGCAATTGCGCGCGGCTCGCGCCCAGGGTGCGCAGGATCGCGCCCTCATGCATGCGTTCATCCTGGGTCGCCTGGATCGCCGCCCACAATACGATTACTCCGGCGGCAAGGGTGAACAGGAATACGAACTCCACCGCGAGGGATACGCGGTCCATGATGCTTCGCACCTTGGCCATGATGGCCCCGATCTCGATGACGGTCAGATTGGGAAACCGGTGTACCAGCCGCCCGAGCAGCGCTGAACGATCACTGTCCAGACGGAAGCCGGTGATATAGCTGGTCGGGTATGGGTCGAGCACCCCGGGCGGTACAACCATGAAGAAGTTCACGCGAAAGGAATCCCAGTTCACTTCGCGCAGGCTGGTTACGGTCAGCTCCAGGGTTTCGCCCGCGATGGTGTACCGCAGGCGATCCCCAAGGTGAATTCCCAGGGTCTTGGCGATTCCCTTTTCCAGCGACAGTTCCTTTTTGCCCCGGTCCTGCGGCCGCCACCAGGCCCCGGCGACGATGCGGTTGCCTTTTTGCGGCGTTGCCGCCCAGGACAGGTTCTGTTCGCGCTCGGCCAGGCGGCGAGCGCGCACTTCCTTATAGTGTTCCGGATCGAGATCTTTGCCGTTGATGGCGACCAGTCGAGCCCGCACCATGGGATAGAGCTGGACGGTTCGAAGCCCGTTGTCGGCAAAGAACCAATGCACGGCATCCAGTTGCTGTTTCTGGATGTTGATGACGAAATAGTTGGGCGCGTCCGCGGGCAGGCTTGCCCGCCACTGGTTGAGCAGATCGGTACGAACGATGGCGAGTAGCAGCATCACCGTGATCCCCAGACCGAAGGCAACCACCTGGATAATACTGGTGCGCGTACGTCGCGCGATGTTGGCGATTCCGAAACGCCAGGCGATGCCAACGCCGCGGCGGCGAACCACGTCGACTGCCCGAACCAGCAACCAGGCGACGAGGGCGAGCGCCGCCAGGGTCGCCGCGGTGCCAGCCAGCACCCAGGAAGCCAGTTCTGTATTGCGCGTCTGCCACCATAGCAGCGCGATGATGGCGGCGAGTGCGGCGCCATAGACAAGGAGCGAACGCGCCGGCGGCCCGCCAAGATCGCGTCGCAGGACCCGTGCAGGTGATACCTGTTTGAGCGCCAGGATTGGAGGAAAGCCGAAGCCCAGCAACATGACCGCGCCCATGGCGATGCCTGCCACGGCCGGCAGTAGCCCCGGGTTCGGTAGCGTACCCCCAACCAGACCGCCGAGAATGTAGGCCAGCCCGAACTGTGCCAGATAGCCCAGGGCCGCACCGACGACGCCCGCGCCCAGCGCAAGCCAGAACAGCTGCGCGCCGAACGCAGTCGCGAGAAAGTTCTGTGAGGCGCCCAGACAACGCAGCACCGCGGCCGGATCCAGGTGATGCCGTGCATAGCGGCGGGCAGAGATGGCAATGGCGACACCGGCAAGCAGCACACTGACCAGGGCAGCAAGTCCGAGAAACTCCTCGCCCCGATCCAGCGCCGCGCTGAGTTCCGGGCGGGCATCGTGAATTCCGAGCAGGCGCGTACCGGGTGGCAGACGCGTAGCCATCCAGCGACGAAACGCCTGCACGGCTTCCGGTTTGCCGGCCAGCAGCAATCGGTAGCGCAGACGACTGCCTACCTGGACCAGGCCCGTGGATGGGAGGTCGGAAAGCCGCATCATCAGGCGTGGGGCGATGCTGAAGAAATCACCGCCCCGATCCGGTTCGTAGCTCACCACCTGTCGGATCCGGAAGCGCCGACTTCCCAAGCCCAGTTGGTCGCCGGGTGCGAGTTGCAGCGATGTCATCAATCGCGCATCCAGCCACACTTCGCCGTCGGCGGGGATTGCGGAGGTGACATGGTCCGGTGCAAACGGTTCGGGTGCGACCCGGACGTGACCGCGCAGGGGGTAGCCCGGTCCCACGGCCTTGACCTCGGTTAGCCGGGTACGTTCTCCCACGACCACGACGCTGGGAAAGGTGACGGTCTCGGCCGTACGCAAACCGAGTCCCCGGGCCCTGGCCCGCCAGGCGACCTTGATCGGATTCGGCGATTCCACAACGATGTCGGCGGCCAGCAACTCGCTGGCCTGTGCGGCCATGGCGCCGCGCACCCGTTCCGTGAAGAAACCGACGGATGTGGAGGCAGCGACGGCGACTACCACCGCCAGCGCAACCATGCGCAGTTCGCCGGCACGCCATTCGCGCCAGAGCAGGCGAAGCGAAAACAGCAGGGAACGGTTCACGAGGCCTTCATTCGGCCGCCGTCGAGCTCAAGTACGCGACTGCAGCGGCGTGCCAGAGAAACATCATGGGAGACCAGCACCAGGGTTGTGTGGCGTTCGCGATTCAACTCGAACAGCAGGTCATTGATGGTTGCTCCGGTGCGATGGTCGAGATTGCCCGTGGGTTCATCCGCGAACAGGATCCGCGGTCCCGCGGAAAACGCGCGGGCGATGGCAACGCGTTGCTGCTCGCCACCGGAAAGCTGGTTTGGGTAGTGTTGCAGCCGATGCTGCAGTCCCACCCGCGTGAGAACCTCCGTGGCGGTGTCACGCGCATCTTCCATGCCAGCCAGTTCCAGGGGCAGCATGGTATTTTCCAGCGCCGTCAACGCCGGCAGCAATTGAAAGGACTGGAACACGAAGCCCACGCGCCGCGCACGTAGTGCCGCCCGCCCGTCTTCGTCGAGGGTAGCGAGGTCCACCCCGTCCAGGTAAACGGACCCGCTGCTCGGGGTGTCCAGACCGGCGAGCAGCCCGAGCAATGTGGACTTGCCCGAACCCGAAGGCCCGACGATGGCGACCGATTCGCCTTCTTGAATGGACAGGGTGATATCATCGAGGATAAGCAGTTCGCCCTCGGGGCTGCGAACCTGTTTGCGCAGTTGATCTGCCTGGACGACCGGGGAGGAAGAGGTTGTGTTCATGCTAAGACGTTCGTTCTTGCTCGTTCTGCTGTTGGCCCCGATGAGCGCATGGGCCGCCAGTGTACTTGTGCTCGGCGACAGCCTGAGCGCGGGTCACGGAATCGATGTGCGTCAGGGCTGGGTGCAGCGGCTGCAACAGCGCCTGAAACAGGAAGGCTATCCCTACCGCGTGGTGAACGCCAGTATCAGCGGCGATACCTCGGCCGGTGCCCTGGCCCGTCTGCCACGAGCCCTGGAGACCTTTCATCCGCGTGTTCTGATCGTGGAGATCGGAGGCAACGACGGTCTACAGGGCCTGTCCCTGGCGCAGCTGGAAGATAATCTTCAGGCCATCGTACGCCAGGGGAAACGCGCGGGTGCGCGAATCCTGGTGCTCGGAGTCCGCATACCCCCGAACTATGGTCCCCAGTACACCGGTCGGTTCCATGCAATCTATGGCGAAATCGCGAAACGTAACCACGTCGCATTGGTACCGTTCTTTCTGGAGGGCGTGGCCGGCCATGCAGAACTGATGCAGACCGATGGCGTTCATCCCCGGGACGAGGCGCAGCAACGCCTGATGGAGAATGTCTGGAAAGGGCTGAAACCGCTGTTGAAGAACTGACGCTCCGGTCCGCTTGCCTCAAGCGCCGGATTTGGATCCTAGCCGGGCGACGGCGTCGCCTTGTTTGGTCAGGGGCTCCAGGGCATCGGCCAGGGTGAGCCGGTCCAGGAAACAATCGATGCGCTGGTCCAGCTTTATCCATAGCCGGGTGGGAAGGTGGTTCTCGTCGCTCGTGCGCCCGGAGGATGAATCGTGGCCGTAGATCGCACGAACGATTTCCGCAATGGTGATTTGCTCCGGCGGCCGCGCGAGGCTGAAACCGCCGCCGGGTCCCCGGGTTCCACGCACCAGTTCCTTACGGCGCAGGGCCGAAAACAGCTGTTCCGCGTAGGAAAGTGAGATTCCATGGCTGGCCGCGAGATCACTGAGTGGAACAGGGCCGAAGCTGTCCTGCATGCCGATCTCAATCAGTGCACTTATTGCGTAGCGGCTTTTTGTCGATAGTTTCATTCGGTCCACCATCCCAGGGCTGTCCGTCCCTGTTCCGAGTGTTATTGCTTCCATGCGCGATACCGCCGTTAGTACCTTAGTTTTAATAATGGACTGTTTTTCTCAGGAAAAATACTGCAAAGAAATCAGGGGATAAGGCGGCGCAGGACATCCGGTGGGGCGGATTCCAACTGTGAAATTCAAGTTATGGAAACGGGTCGCCGGCATCGCTCTCTACCGGCGCGTGGATCATTCTTCCTTGGGGGGAGCGGCCTTCTTCACCGCTTTCTTCGTCGTCTTCTTGGCGGGCGCAGAGCTCGTGGCCTCGCCGTCTGGCCACGGTCCAAACGGGAATGGCTTTTCTTCGGTGTTATAGGTCACGAATAGCAGGACCTGTTTCACGAATTCCGAGAGGCTGCGGCCCAGGCGCAGGAGCTGGTGGTTGTTCTTGGCCGTGAGCAGGGTGGACAGGAACTGAAACACGACCACGGCGACGATAAGGATCTCGGCGAGGCTGTAGATGACCGCGAACAGGAGGATGAACAGACCCCGGATCCAGGTGGTGCGCGCGGTGACGTTTTCTTTCAATTGCGGATCCATAGCCATGGGGGTTCCTCGATTCAGTATGCGGCGGAAATTCAGGGTAGAAATGAAAATACACCATGGCCGCAGGGTTTCCAAGCCGCTGCCACGGGAAAAAATGCGTAAAATTCCGTGTGTACCCGTTCTCCCGGCGATACAATCTCCGGCCCCCAGCACCGCCCGCACGTTTATCCCATGAACCCTTCCGCCGCCCCCGACCTGTTTTCTTACCGCAAGTTCTGGCCGCACAAGTTCGGTCCGGCGCCGGTCTTGCCCATGTCACGGGAGGAGATGGACGCACTGGGCTGGGATGCCTGCGACATCATTCTCGTTAGCGGCGATGCCTATGTCGATCATCCCAGTTTCGGCATGGCGGTCATCGGCCGGGTGCTGGAGGCCCAGGGATTCCGCGTCGGTATCATCAGCCAGCCCGACTGGACCGACCCGTCGGGCTTTATGCCCCTGGGCCAGCCGACCCTGTTCTTCGGCGTCACCGCCGGCAATATGGACTCCATGGTCAACCGCTATACCGCGGACCGGAAGATCCGCTCCGACGATGCCTACTCGCCGGGCGGCGAGGGCGGGCGTCGGCCGGACCGCTCGGTGATCGTGTACGCCCAGCGCTGCCGCGAGGCATATAAAGACGTACCCATTATTCTCGGCGGAATCGAGGCCAGCCTGCGGCGCATCGCCCATTACGACTACTGGCAGGACAAGGTGCGTCGCTCTATCCTGCTCGACAGCAAGGCCGACCTGCTGGTGTATGGCAACGCCGAGCGCCAGATCGTAGAAATTGCCCACCGCCTGGCGGCGCGCGAGCCGATCGAGTCGATCCGCGATCTGCGCGGTACCGCCTTTCTTCCGACCGTTGCCCCCGAGGATTGGAGCGAAATCGATTCCAGTCACATCGATACACCGGGGCGGGTCGATACCAAGCCGCACCCTTATGCCATGGGGGATGCCGCCCCGTGCGAACCGGCAGCGGGGGCGGGCGTGCAGACGGTGACGGCACATGCCCGTCGACCGCGCCCGCCGCGCGAGCGCACGGTGATCCGCCTGCCGTCGTTTGAGCAGGTGCGCGACGATCCTGTGCTCTATGCCCATGCCTCGCGCGTGTTTCATCTCGAAACCAATCCCGGCAATGCCCGCGCCATGGTGCAGCGCCACGGCGAACGGGAGCTGTGGCTGAATCCACCGCCGATTCCGCTGACAACGAAAGAGCTGGATGCGATCTACGAACTACCGTTCACACGCCGGCCGCACCCGGCCTACGGCAACGCGCGTATCCCGGCCTACGAAATGATTCGCTTCTCTGTTGCCATCATGCGCGGCTGTTTCGGTGGCTGCACCTTCTGTTCCATCACCGAACACGAGGGCCGCATCATCCAGAGCCGCTCCGAAGCATCCATCCTCAGGGAGGTCGAGACAATTCGCGATACCGTGCCCGGGTTCACCGGTATGATCTCTGATCTTGGCGGGCCGACGGCGAACATGTACCGGCTCGCGTGCAAGAGCCGCGAGATCGAGGCCGCCTGCCGCAAGCCCTCGTGCGTGTATCCGGACATCTGCAACAACCTGAATACGGATCACGAGCCGCTGATCCACCTGTACCGCAAGGCGCGCGAGATCCCGGGCATCAAGAAGATCCTGATCGCGTCCGGCCTGCGCTACGACCTGGCGGTACGATCGAAGACCTATATAAAGGAGCTGGCCAGCCATCACGTGGGTGGCTACCTCAAGATCGCACCCGAGCACACGGAGGAGGGCCCGCTTTCCAAGATGATGAAGCCGGGCATCGGCGCCTACGATCGCTTCAAACAGTTGTTCGACCAGTATTCAAAGGAGGCGGGCAAGGAGCAGTACCTGATTCCCTACTTCATCGCCGCCCACCCGGGCACCACCGACGAGGACATGATGCACCTGGCCTTGTGGCTGAAGCGCAACGGTTTTCGCGCCGATCAGGTACAGACCTTCCTGCCTTCGCCAATGGCGGTGGCGACGGCAATGTACTACTCGGGCAAGAACCCGCTGCGCAAGGTGACGCGGACCTCGGAAGACGTGGCGGCGGCAAAGAACCTGCGCCAGCGGCGCCTGCATAAGGCCTTCCTGCGCTATCATGATCCGGACAACTGGCCCAAGTTGCGCCAGGCACTCAAGCGCATGGGCCGCGCCGACCTCATCGGCTACGGCAAGCAGTGCCTGGTCCCGCCGCGACAGCCGGCGGGATACGAGGGAAAGGCCGAAACTCGTGGAGGCGATGTGCGCAAGGGTCGCATCCTCACCCAGCACACCGGTCTGCCGCCGCGCGGCGAATCGAAGCGCAAGCCCAAATCGCGCAAGGGCGCGCGCGGCCACGAAAAACCCGGCAGCCCCGCCGGTCGCGGCAAGCGCCGCCGCTAGCAAGGGCTGATAGACTTCAGGGATGAAGAAGAAACTGAGACCCGTGGTCCAGCAGGAGAAGACCGGCTGCGGTATCGCCAGCGTCGCCGTGCTGGCCGGCCTCACCTACCCACAGGCAAGAAAGCTCGCCGGCAGTCTCGGTATCCATGCCGACGACCGGAAGCTGTGGTCCCGCACCGACTACGTGCGCACCATGTTGCGCAAGCTGGGCATCCGCGCCGACGCGATGGAAACCCCGTTCCGCAGTTGGGGTACTCTTCCCGATTGTGCTCTATTGGCGATCAAGTGGCACCGCGAGAACGGCGTTCCGTTCTGGCACTGGGCGGTGTTCGTGCGCGAAGACGGCCAAGGCCGTGTTCTGGATTCGAGCCTGCGCGTGAAGCAGCATGTGCGCACCGACTTCGGTCGCATAAAGCCAAAGTGGTTCATCGGCGTCCGCTAACTGATCAAAGCAGACACTTGCCAGCTCGATTGGGTATGATCTTTTCATCGTGGATTCAAAGGCCACACGCCGATGGCAGGAATCGAAGAACATTATTCGGCACGGGATATCGAGACGCGCATTCTGTCGGCGCTGCGCGCGGCGGGACTGGATCCGGACCAGCGCCTGGCGCCGGAGGAACTGGGCGCGCTCGATCATTTCCACACCGGTGGCTACCGTGCTTCCCTGCGCCTGCTGGAACTGTCGCGGATTCAGGCCGGGGATCGCGTGCTCGATATCGGCGCGGGTCTGGCGGGTCCGGCGCGCATGCTCGCGGTCAATCCCGGTTGTGATGTCGATTGCATCGAGTTGTCGCGGGACTACTGCACCGGTGCGGCACTACTGAATCGTATCACCGGCCTCGAGGACCGGGTGGCAATCTACGAGGGCAGCGCGCTCGACCAGCCGTTCGGTGGCGATTCATTCGATGCCGCGTGGATGCAGAATGTCGGCATGAATATCGAGGACAAGCGCGGACTGTATAAAGAGGTCTATCGCGTGCTCAAGCCGGGTGGCCGCTTCGCCTTCCAGGAGATGGCGGCCGGCGATACAAACACCTCCTACTTTCCGCTGCCCTGGGCGACGGATCCTTCGGACAACTTCCTGGTTTCGATCGAGGAGATGCACTCGCTGCTCGGCGAGTGTGGCTTCGTTCCCGAGTTCTTCGAGGACGTGAACAGTGTGTCGCCAAGCGGCAAGCCCGACCCGGCGCCGAAGGTGGAGCTGAGCCTGTCCACATACGTCGACGACCTCGCGCAGAAGGCTGAAAATGCCATGCGCAGCGTGAGCGAGGGGCAGATAAGGTTTGTTAGAGGGGTCTTTCGGGCGAACAAGTAGGTTCCGCCGGCACACCCCGGCCGTCGTTGGCTTTCCGCCGCTGCCAAGGACGAATCGCAGTCGTTGTATTGAATTCGGCACGAATTTCCAGGCATCCCCGTGGTCTGAATGAGTTGTGCGCAGGGGGGTCCTGCTGGTCCTTTGTCGCCAATCCATGTTTCCCAAACACCAAGGAGATCGACCATGACCAAGATAGACACCGCATTGCGGATATTCGTGCTGGTTTTCGGAAGTCTGTTTATTTCCGCCGCCAGTGCTGCGCCCCTCAAGGACACGGAGGCGCTGAAAGGGCTCAAGGTGGCCAAGGCGGTATTCCTGATCGACGTAGACAAACCCGGGCGTGTTGCGCACGTATTCAAGACTATCGAACTGACCGACAAGAGCCTGCGTGAACAGGGCGTTAAGCCCCACATCGTGGTGGTGGCTATCGGCCCCTCGGTGGCCTTCCTGACCAGGGACCGGCGTGGCATCGGCTACATGGATGAGCGGGCGGTGTTGGAACTGCAGACAGAGGTTGGCAAACTGGCGAAGATGGCAATTCCCACCAAGGCCTGCGGTGTCGCGATGAAGGGCATGGACGTGCAGCCCGGGGATCTTATCGCCGGGGTTCATCCGGTGGGCAATGGTTTTGTCGAGGCGATCGGCTACCAGACACAGGGATACCAGTTGGTGCCGGTCTACTGAGGTGCCTGGTTCAGGACTCCCGGATATAGCGGCTGGCCCAGGCGGCGATGGCTTCTGCCGCGTACTCGGCGACTACCTGCTTGCTGAGCAGGTGATCGGCCGTATCCAGCGAAATGAAGCTCTTGGGGCAGTGCGCCATGGCGAACAGGTGGTGGGCGTGCTCGATGTCGACCAGCTCGTCCTGTGGCGAGTGCAGGATGAGCAAGGCCTTCTTCAGGTGCTGCAATGCTTCGTCGAGGGAATGCTCCGCCACGTCTTCGAGGAACTGCCTGGTAATCGTGAACGGTTGACCGCCAATTTCCACTCGCGCCGACCCCTTTTCGTTTATTTCCTCCACGCGGTCGCGCAATAGATAACGCATGTGGCCCGGGTCGCTTGGAGCGGCGATGGTGACCACGGCGCGGGCATCGGGGATGCGGGAAGCGGCGGCGATGACCGCGGCCCCACCCAGGCTGTGGCCGATGAGCACGTCGGGTGCGCGGTAGTTCTCCCGCAGGTAGTCGGCCGCCGCCACCAGGTCATCGATATTGGAGCTGAAATTGGTGTTGGCGAAATCACCCTCGCTGCTGCCCAGTCCCGTGAAGTCGAAACGCAGCACGGCGAAGCCGCGCGCTGCAAGGGCGCGCGAGATGCGCGTCGCCGTCCCGATATTTTTTCCGCAGGTAAAGCAATGGGCGAACAGGGCGTACGCGCGCACGCCCGATTCGGGTTTTTCCAGCAGAGCGGAAAGCATTTCACCATGGCGATTGGGAAAGCTCAGTTTTTCCCGAACCACGGGGACGTCGACGGCATTCATGTCGATCGATCCGATTCCTTGTTGTTGTCCGCACCCAGGAGCGCGGCGATGGCCAGGCACTCGATGCCGAAGGGTAGATAGCCGGCGTAGCCCAGCAGCGGCATCTGGAACAGGTGGAAACGCTGCACGAAAGACACGTTGTATTCCCAGTGCGCCAGGCTGTAGTAGTTCCACATCTCCCAGAACAGTCCGCAGGCCAGGCCGGCCAGGGCCGCGAGCCAGATGCCGCGCCAGTCGCCGCGAGTGAGGGGCGCGAACACGTGGGCCTCGCCGCGAAGCGCCTGGACCGAGCTCAGGACCAGCAGGGGTGCCACCCACAGCAGCGGAAACAGCCAGTGAGGATAGCGCGCGAGATTGCCGAGGGCGATGGCGGCAAGTACCAGTACCACCGATGCGACAGTGCATGGACGTGGGAGGCGAAGGGGTGCGAATCGGTCCAGCCCGGCGCTGAGGCGGGGGAAGGTGGCGAACAAGTCGCGCGTACCGATCACCGCCGGCAGCACGGTGGAGAACGATACCGTGCCAAAGACCAGATATTCCAGCGTTCCGAACCGGCCGATGCCGGCATACCCCCAATTCTGTACGAACCGATTGAGGAACTCGAAGTACCACCAGAATAGCGCACTGACGGCGAACAGGACGGCCAGGGTCGCGGGCCGTTCGACCATCAGGCTACGGCCGCCACGCCGCCAGGCGAGGGCATTTACGACGACGACGTAGCCCAGCCAGACCGGAGCAAAGGTGTGACGCTGCAACGGCGCCATCCAGTCAAAGCGGGTCCAGGCGAGGAGCCAGGCAATGGCAAGCCAGGCAAGGCCGACCCAGCCCCACCACGGGAAGTGCCGGCCGCTGTTTGGGTGGGTACGGATGTTTGTCTGTGAACGCAATACATGGAGTAGCAGCGGACCGACCACCAGCAGCACGAACAGGGCCATGGACCAGAACACCGGCCACGAGAACGGCGCCGGGTACGCGGGCCGTGGGGTCGGGGGAAATTCCAGAAATGGCTGGAGCCGCAAGCCGGAGGTGAGTACGCCGAGCAATGGCAAGCCAACAA